>NZ_JAEUMN010000072.1 GCF_016793225.1 Phenylobacterium sp. | reverse complement strand
GGGGGGCGTTCGCGGAACGGTTTGGCTTGTTGCGGGTTTAAGGGGGTGGGCCCGGGGCGTGCTTTCGCTTGCCTGGACGGGTCGACGACCAGGGAGAGACCCCCATGCGCATGACCCTTCTCATCGCGGCCGGCGCGGCCGCGCTGGCGCTCGGCGCCTGTCAGCAGAAGCAGGAAGAATCCCCGGCCACCACCGATGCGGCGGCGGCGGCGGACGCGGCGGCGGCTTCGGCCCAGAGCGCGGCGGCCAACGCCAGCGCCGCGGCGGCCGATGCGGCCCAGTCCACGGGCCAGGCGATGGAGAACGCGGCCGAGGCCGCGGCCGACCGCGCCGATGCGGCGGCCGACCGGGCGGGCGCGGCGATGGAGTCAGCGACGACCCCGCCGCCCGAAAAGTAGGGCGTCCGGCTACGACTTCAGGGCTTCCGGCGGGGCGACCTGCCGGGAGCCTTTTCGCATGCGCGGGCCGTCAGGCCGTGGGACCGCCGCGGGCCGGGCTGACCCGGCCGTCGTCGAGGTCGTAGCGTGCGGCGACGATCTTGAGCTGTCCGGCCAGCACGCGCGCGCGCAGCGGCGCGGACTGGGCGAAGATCTCCTGCGCGGTCCGCGCGGCGTTCAGCGAGATGGCGGCGTCGACCGTGTCGACCGCGCCCGGCGGCACGGTGCGCACGGCGGGCGCGATGAGGCCGGCCAGAGCGGCGATCCGGGTGCCCTGGTCGGCGGGGTCGCCCTTGCCGGCGAGCGCGTCGGCGGTGGCGCGCACGGCGCCGCAGCGCTCGTGCCCCAGCACCATCACCAGCGTCGAGCCCAGGTGGATCACCGAGTACTCGATCGAGGCGAGCACCGCGTCATCCACCACATTGCCCGCCACCCGCACGGTGAACAGGTCGCCCAGGCCCTGGTCGAAGATGAGCTCAGGCGCGACCCGGCTGTCGGCGCAGGCGAGGATCACGGCGAAGGGCGCCTGAGCCGCGGCCACCTGGGCGCGGCGCGCCAGCGAGCTGTTGGGATGCGACGACTGGCCCGCCACGTAGCGCGCATTGCCGGACATCAGGCGTTCGAGCGCCTCCTCGGGCGGCACGGACGGCGCGGCGTGATGCGCCGCGGCGGCGGGCGGATGCGCCTCGGCCGCGGGCGCGGCGGGCGCGGCCTTGCCCTTGGGCTTGGCCTTGGGCCGCGGCTTGGCGGCGTGGACGGCTTCCTCGGCCAGGGCGGGCAACGCGAAGAGCGCGGGAGCCGCGAACATGAGGGCGCGGCGGCGCGACAGGAGGTTGGTCATGGTCGTCCCCGGATTTGTCGGGCGCGAGCATACGGACGAGAGGTTAGGAGAACCTTTGCCGTGACCGAGAGGGTCTGCGGCCCAGCTTGTGCCCCACTCCGGAACCCGGCTACGGCTCGCGCGGGACCAGCAGACGAGGCTTGGCGATGCGGCTGTCACGGCGCGAATTCGGGATCGGTCTGGCCGGCGCGGCGGCGCTGGCGGGGCCCGGCTGGGCGCAGGAGGCCCCGGGCGCGGACGACGCAGCGCTGACGCGGTTCCTGGACGCGGCCTACGAAGGGCTGCTGGCCGACGACCCCGAGGCGCTGACGCGCCTGGGCCGCAAGGCCGCCTACGACCGCCTGACCGACCGCAGCGAGGCGGGCCTGGCGGCGCGGCTCGAGCGCCGGCGGGCGAGCGTGGCGGCGATGAAGGCGCGGTTCGACCCGGCGCGGCTGGGCGAGGCCGCGCGGACCTCGTACGACATGTGGGCGCTGGAGCTGGAGCGGGCCGAGCGGCAGCACCGCTGGCGCGGGCACGCCTATGTCTTCGACCGCAACGGGCCGCACACCCGGATCCCGAACTTCCTGATCAACTTCCACCGCGTCGACGAGCCGGCCGACATGGAGGCCTACATCGCCCGGGTGCGCGCGGCCGGGCCCGCGCTGGACGTCCAGCTCGAGCGCGCCAGGACCTCGGCGGCGGCCGGCGTGCGCATGCCGCGGTTCGCCTACGACCAGTCCCTGCAGGAGGTGAGCCGGCTGATGGCGGGCGCGCCGTTCGGGGCGGGCGGCGGCGACAGCGCGCTGTTCGCCGACGCGAAGGCCAAGATCGCGGGCCTGAGGTCCCGCGGGAAGATCGATCCGGCCCGCGCCGAGGCGCTGGAGCGGGCGGCGGCGCAGGCGATGACGGGCGCGATGAAGCCCGCCTACGACCGGCTCGCCGCCTGGCTGGCGCAGGACCGCGAAGCGGCCTCGGCCGAGCCGAGGGGCGCCGGCGCCCTGCCCGACGGCGCGGCCTACTACGACGCCATGCTGGCCGACCAGACCACCACCGCCATGACGGCCGGCGAGATCCACGAGCTGGGCCTGGCCGAGGTGAAGCGCATCCGCGGCGAGATGGAGGCGCTGAAGGCGAAGATCGGGTTCGAGGGGACCCTGGAGGCGTTCTTCGTCTTCATGCGCAGCGACCCGCGCTTCTACGTCCCGGCCGACGACGCGGGCCGGGCGCGCTACCTGAAGCTCTCCGAGGGCTACCTGGCCGGGATGCGCGCGCGCCTGCCCGAGGTGTTCGCCCGCCTGCCCAAGGCCGAGCTGGTGGTGCGGCGCGTGGAGGCGTTCCGCGAGGAGCCGGGCGGTGCGGCGCACTATTCCTCGGGCGCGCCCGACGGCTCGCGGCCGGGCGTGTTCTACGTGCACCTGTCGGACGTGCGGGCGACGCCGACCTACGAGATCGAGGGCACCAGCTACCACGAGGGCTGGCCGGGCCATCACATGCAGATCATGCGGGCGCAGGAGATGACGGGCGTCCCGTTCTTCCGCACCCAGACGAACTACGGCGCCTACGCCGAGGGCTGGGGCCTCTATGTGGAGCTGCTGGCCAAGGAGATGGGGTTCTACACCGACCCCTATTCGGACTTCGGCCGCCTCGGCCGCGAGATCTGGCGCGCCATCCGGCTGGTGGTGGACACCGGCATCCACGCCAAGGGCTGGAGCGAGGCCCAGGCGCTGGGCTTCTACACCGCCAACTCGCCGCAGCCGGAAGCGAAGATCCGCTCGGAGGTCCGCCGCTACTTCGTCACCCCCGGCCAGGCCACCAGCTACAAGGTGGGCATGGTGCGCATCCTGGCGCTGCGCGAGCGCGCCCGCCGGGCGCTGGGGGCGCGGTTCGACCTGAAGGGCTTCCACGAGGCGGTCCTGGGCGCGGGCGCGCTGCCGATGGGCGTGCTGGAGGCGCGGGTCGACCGCTGGGTCGCCCGGGCCGCGGCCTAGGCGGGGCGGGTCCAGCCCCCCTCTCGCTTCGCGAGCTCCCCCAGGGGGGGAGCATCATGTCCTCACGCCTGTCATCCCGGTTTCGCCGCAGGCGAAGACCGGGACCCATACGCGCCCGAGGTGGGGGTGGGCCCGCGGGCGGGGCCGCCGCGCTTTATCCGGAGAGGCGGAGTGTATGGGTCCCGGTGTTCCGCTTGCGCGGAAACCGGGATGACAGCGGGTTGGGGTGGGGCGAGGCCCCCTCTCGCTTCGCGAGCTCCCCCAGGGGGGGAGCATCATGTCCTCACGGCTGTCATCCCGGTTTCGCCGGAGGCGAAGACCGGGACCCATACGCGCCTGGTGTGGGGAAGGCCCGCGGCGGCGCCGCTGCGCTTTATCCGGAGACGCGGAGTGTATGGGTCCCGGTCTTCCGCTTGCGCGGAAACCGGGATGACAGCCGTGGGGGTGGGCTGCCCCCCCTGCGGGGAACTGCGGCTTGGCTGTGGGCGTTGGTTCGCCACGGCCCAGGTCGGGGGACCACGAGGAGCGCCCGCATGTCCCTGGGGACCATTCTCATCATCATCCTGATCCTGGCCCTGATCGGCGCGCTGCCGAGCTGGGGCTATTCCCGCGGTTGGGGCTACTTCCCGAGCGGCGGCCTGGGCCTGGTGCTGGTCATCGTGATCATCCTGGTGCTGCTGGGACGGATCTGACGCCCGCGGGGCGGGGCTCCCTCGCCTCGCCCCCCGATTGCCCTTAGCATCCGCCCCACGCTGACGGGGAGGATGCATGACCGCGACGGAGACCGGGGCTGACGCGCAGGTTCCGCCGGCGGCGCTCTCGCCGCAGCTCACCGCGGGCCAGCGGCTCCGCGCGATCCTCGGCGGCTCGTCCGGGAACCTGGTGGAGTGGTACGACTGGTTCGTCTACTCGGCCTTCGCACCCTATTTCTCGGCGCAGTTCTTTCCCAGCGACGACCCGCTGACGAGCCTGCTCGGCACGATGGCGACCTTCGCGGTGGGCTTCTTCGCGCGGCCCGCGGGCGCGTGGCTGATGGGGCTGTACGCCGACCGGGCGGGCCGCCGCACGGCGCTCACGGCCGCGGTGGCGCTGATGTGCTTCGGCTCGCTGATTATCGCCGTGCTGCCCGGCTACGAGACCATCGGGATCGCCGCGCCGATCCTGCTGGTGACCGCGCGCATCCTGCAGGGCCTGTCGGTGGGCGGGGAGTACGGGGCCAGCGCCACCTACCTCTCGGAGATGGCCGGGAGGAAGCGCCGGGGCTTCTGGTCGAGCTTCCAGTTCGTGACCATGGTGATGGGGCAGCTGATCGCGCTCGCGATCCTGGCGCTGCTGCAGACCACGCTCTCGGACGAGGTCCTGCGCGACTGGGGCTGGCGCATCCCCTTCTTCATCGGCGCGGCCATGGCCGTGATCGTGTTCTGGGTGCGCGCGCGGATGGACGAGAGCGCCTCGTTCGAGAACTCCAGGGCCCGGGGCGAGGAGCGCGCCCGCACCATGCTGCTCTTCCTGCGCCATCCCCGCGAGACGGTGGCGATCTTCCTGTTCACGGCGGGGGGCTCGCTCGCCTTCTACTCCTACACGACCTACATGCCGAAGTTCCTGAAGGGCTCGGGCGGGCTGCCCGACGCCACGGCCACGGCGATCTCGGCGGGCTCCCTGTTCGTCTATCTGGCCGCCCTGCCGCTGTTCGGCTGGATCAGCGACCACCTGGGCCGGCGCGCGACGCTGGCCTTTGCGTTCGGGGGCTGCGCCCTGATGACCTACCCGGCGATGACGGCGCTGATGAACGGGCCGGACCCCCTGGCGGCCTTCCTGATCGTCTCGGCGCTGGTCTTCGTGCTGTCGGGCTACAACTCGGTGAGCGCGGTCGTGAAGGCCGAGCTGTTCCCCGCCAACGTCCGGGCGCTGGGCGTCGCCCTGCCCTACGGCATGGCGGCCGCGATCTTCGGCGGCACGGCCGAGATGCTGGCGCTGGCGTTCAAGAAGGCGGGGCACGAGACGTGGTTCTTCGTCTACGTCTCGGCCGTCCTGGTCATGTCGCTGCTGGTGGTCTTGCGCCTGCGCGAGAGCAAGACGCACAGCCTGATCCTCGAGGACTAGGGTTCGGACTCGATGCCATATCAGTGAGCCAGGACGATCGGATGCCCGCGACGCCGGCGTTCAGAGCCCGAACTCGGCGCGGGCCTTCTTCGTCAGCTTGGCGGCCATCAGCGAATGGGCGGTGGCGAGCCAGCCGGCGCAGTCGTCGGGATCGAGGCGGTCGAGGGCGATGTTCACCCACTGGCCCTTGGCGCAGTAGGGCGCCTGGCGGCCGAGGCCGTCGTGGGTCAGGACCTCGAACCCGATCGGGGTCACCTTGAACGACAGGCCGTCGCCGCAGATGGCGAAGACCTTGCCGCCCACCTTGAAGACGTCGGCGCCGCCCCACTGCACCACCTTGCTGGTGGCCGGCAGCGCCAGGGCCAGGACCTCGACCTCCCCGCGCGTCATCATGCGTCGAGGCCCAGGGCGCGGCGCTGCGCCCGGGTGAGCTTCGCCGCGACCAGGGCGTGGGCCGTGCGCAGCCAGTCGGCCACTTCGGCGGCGTCCTGGGCCGCGAGGTCCTTCAGGGTCACCCACCTGGCTCTGGCCAGGTACTTGGCCGGCTGGGCGCGGCCGGTGGACGTCAGGGCCTCGAACGCGATGTCCGAGGCCTTGAACGACAGGCCCGTGTAGGCGCCGTCGGTGGCGGCGTACATCCGCCCGCCCACGCAGTAGCAGTGGTCGTCGCCCCACTTCACGTCGAGCTCGGTCCCCGGCAGCGCCATGGCCGCCCCGTGCAGCTCGTCCCGCGTCACCGCGCCGCCGTCAGGCCGAGACGCCGACGCCGATCGGGCACGACACGCCCGTGCCGCCGATGCCGCAGTAGCCGTGCGGGTTCTTGGCCAGGTACTGCTGGTGGTAGTCCTCGGCGAAGTAGAACGGCCCGGCGGGGGCGATCTCGCTGGTGATGCGGCCGTAGCCCTGCTTCGACAGCTCCGCCTGATAGGCCTCGCGCGAGGCCTCGGCCTCGGCGGCCTGGGCGTCGCTGGTCACCAGGATCGCCGAGCGGTACTGGGTGCCGATGTCGTTGCCCTGGCGCATGCCCTGGGTGGGGTCGTGGTTCTCCCAGAACACCTTGAGCAGCTGGGCGTAGCTGACGACCCGCGGATCGTAGACCACCAGCACCGACTCGGTGTGGCCGGTGCGGCCCGAGCAGACCTCCTCGTAGGTGGCGTTGGGGGTGACGCCCTGCTGGTAGCCCACCGCGGTGACGTGGACGCCCGGGACCTGCCAGAAGATCCGCTCCACCCCCCAGAAGCAGCCCATGGCGAAGTAGGCGGTCTCCAGCCCGTCCGGATAGGGCCCCTTGAGCGGCCGGCCGTTGACGAAGTGGACCTCGGCGGTGGGGATCGCGTGGGCGCGGCCGGGCAGCGCCGTGTCGGCGGTGGGCAGCTCGAGGATTTTCTTTTGGAAGAGCATCAGACGCCTCCGAAGGGGAGCAGGGCCGCGTACATAGGAGGGCGAACACCGTTTTTCATCTTGCCAACGGCGGCCCTTGGTCGACGTGATGGTCTACCATCCGGCCGCGGGAATGAAGGCCCTTCGGCGAAAGAATGCGTCGGGCGCGACGGGCGGGCGGGAAGAGGCCGGAGACAGGGAGGACCTAGGATGCGGCTCATCAGGACGATGCTTCTGGCCGGCGCTCTGGCGGGCGTGGCCACGGCCGGCGCCATGGCGGCGGGCGGCGGAGGCGGCGGCGGTGGAGCGGCCATGCCCTCGGCCAGCGGCCCGCAGTACGATCCCGCCGAGGAGTTCACCAAGGCCGTCGCGGCCATCCGCGCCCAGGAATACCGCAAGGCCGCCGTCTCGGCCCAGCGCGTCACCGAGGCGGCGCCCAAGAGCGTGGACGGCTGGCGGCTGCTGGGCGTGGCCCAGTCGGGCGCCGGCAACTGGAAGGCCGCGCGCCGGGCCTACGAGCGGGCGGTCAAGCTGTCGCCCGACGACCTCGCCTCCCGCGCCGGCCTCGGCACGGCGCTGGCCAACCTCAAGGACGCCAAGGCGCAGGAGCAGCTCGACTGGCTGAAGGCCAAGGCGGCCGACTGCTCGGGCGCCTGCGACCCGGCCACGCTGCGCGCGCTGACCGCCGAGGTCGAGAAGGCCATGGCCGCGCCCACGGCGGCGGCCAAGCCGCCCGGGCCCAGCGCGGCGCTGGAGGCCGGCTCGCTGATCTTCGCCGAGGCGGGCGACAGCGCCTATGTCGAGGCCGTGGGCCTGATCAACGAGCGGCGGTACGACGCGGCGCTGGCGTCGCTGGACCGGGCCCGCGCGGCCTTCGGCCCGCACCCCGACGTGCTGACGTACCAGGGCTACGCCTGGCGCAAGAAGGGCGAGTTCGCCAAGGCCGAGGCGCACTACCGCCAGGCGCTCGCCATCGCCCCCGACCACCGCGGCGCCACCGAGTACTACGGCGAGCTGATGGTCGAGCGCGGCGACCGCGAGGGCGCGCGCCGGATGCTGGCCCGGCTCGACCGCATCTGCGCCTACGGCTGCGCCGAGGCCGAGGAGCTGCGCCGTTGGATCGACGCCGGCGGCGAACCCGGGCGCTAGCCTTCGCGCTCGCCCTCGCGGCGGGCGCGGCGCTCGCGGCCGAGGCGGGGCCGCCCCTGCGGGCGATGCGCTGGCTCGCGCCGGAGGCCGACGCCATGCGCGCGCTCGCCGCCGAGCCCGCCGAGTGCCTGCGCCGGCCGGCCGGCGGCGAGGCCGCGCTGAGCGTGGAGGTGGGACGCGCGGCGTTCCGCACGCCGCTGCTGCTGGGCGGACAGGCCGCGCGGGCGGGGCTCTCCTGCGAGGCCTGCCACCGGGCGGGCCGCGGCAATCCCGACTTCCGCTTCCCCGGCGCCTCGGGCGCGCCCGGCACCGCCGACGTGACGCTCTCGCTGTTCTCCGGCCGCCGGGGCAACGGCGTGCACGACCCCAGGCCCATCCCCGACCTGGCGGGCCCGCGCTCGGCGCTGAAGGTGGCGCCCAGCGATCTGGACGCGTTCGTCC
Organism: Phenylobacterium sp.; assembly: GCF_016793225.1. Classification (GTDB taxonomy): domain Bacteria; phylum Pseudomonadota; class Alphaproteobacteria; order Caulobacterales; family Caulobacteraceae; genus Phenylobacterium. The sequence continues at coordinate 4,533 of NZ_JAEUMN010000072.1, read as the reverse complement.
GCGGCCTGGTCGTCGAGGAGTTCGACGGGCCCGAGCCGCCGGCCGCCGTGCTGCGGGGCCTGGCGGACTATGTCCGGTCGCTCGACCCTGCCGCCTGCCCGGGCGGCCGCGCGGACACGGTCCGGCTCGACCCGGCCGGGCTGATGGCCGACGCCCGCCGCGCGCTCGCCGCGGCGCGGGCGCTGCACGGGCGGGGCGAGCGGGACGCCGCGGCGCTGATGGCCGGCGCGGCGCGCGGGCGGCTGTTCCTCATCGACGAGCGCTACGCCGGGCTGCCGGACGAACAGGCGGCGCTCCGCCGCGCCGACGCCGGCCTGGCGGACATCGCGGCGGCCCTGCGCGAAGGCCGCCCCGACGCCCCGGCCCGCCTCGACGCCTGGCTCGCGGCGTCGGCGCCGCTCGAGGCCCGCCTGCGGGCGGCGCAGGCGCGCTCGCTCTTCGATCCGCGCCGCCTCGCCCAGGCCGCCAACCGCCGCTTGCCGCCCCGCCCGTCCTGACGGTATATGCCCGCCTTCCGCACCGGGGGGCTCCGCCCCCGCGGCGTGTGGTGAGGTGGCCGAGTGGTTGAAGGCGCACGCCTGGAACGCGTGTATGGGTGAAAGCCCATCGAGGGTTCGAATCCCTCTCTCACCGCCACCTAGTCAGCCGACATCCCTGCTTTTCGCTGCGCCCTGCCCCAACCGGCGGACTTCGCGGGGCTATTCCCAGCCCAACTCCCGTGAGAGACGCCTCTCCGGGGGCCCCTTCGGGCCCAACCGCGCCCTTTCGGCTACAAGATCGGGCCGGACATCGTCCGCGGTATCATCCACGGACACCATTCCTGGCCGAAGTTCATGAGTGGCCCCTCGAAGCAGGACCTGGCGCGTCTGTATAAGAGCATTCATGGGATGTTCCATGACGATCTGGCCAAGGCGCTCAAGGAAGCGGGATTTCCCCGAGTGGGCGGAAGGGGTGGAGGAACGGAGGACTGGACCGAATACTTCAGACTGAATCCCGAGAAACAGGACGAAGCCATCGAGATCCTCCAGCGGGTCACCCGCGACTTCGACAGGAAGAACGGCACGAAGATCTCGAAGTACCTGGACGACACTCTGGGGAAAGGCAAAGCTCCGCCATCCGGTCCTCCCCAGTAGCCGAGCCCCACACTTTGAATTCTCCAGACCCGCTCACCCATCGCTGGCTGTGGTACGCGACTGAGACAGACGACTGCGTCCCGTTGGATCGAGAAGCGTACGCCGAAACCATCTTTGACGGCCGGACCGTTCCGCTGCCGGAGTGGGTCTGCAGGGCGCCCGACGGCGGCCTCCATGTGAATGGAGGCCTGCTTGGAATTGATGTGGATGTCGCCGAGTCGCCCAACGCTCGGGATGAACTCAACTGGACGTGCGACTACACCGTGCGCCTGGTCGCGCACAGCTGGCTCGAACAAGTCCACGATCTCATCGATGAGAGCCGGATAGGCCTGGGCACTCTCAGGCGGAGGGGAGAAATCATCCCCGGCTGGTCGACCATTCACGAACGTCGACCCCCGGCTCTGCTCGCAACTGAGGGGCATGCGAAATCGTGCCCCCTATGCGCGCACTCCTATACAGTCCTCCATGGTCGAGAGTACTTCGCAGACCCGGCCGTGATCGGCAGGCCGCTCATCGTCAACAGCAACGGCCTGTTCGTCCGCGAGGACATTGCCAGAAGCCGAGGTTTACGAACCCCTCGCGGCGCGTTCGAGCCGGGTCTCGTCGAATTCGAACCCTCAGGCGCCTAGGGCGTGGACTCATAAGCTCGCATCCAGAGTCTCGCTGAGGCGAGGAGGACGGCGGCGAGGAAGTTCCTGGCGAGCTTGTCGAAGCGGGTTGCGATGCGCCGGAAGTGCTTCAGTTTGCAGAAGAAGCGCTCGACCTGGTTTCGCTGGCGATAGATGGCTGGATCGACGGAGCGCTGCACCTTTCGGTCGCGCTGGGTCGGGATGTGGGCGCAGCCACCGCGCTCTCGGACAAGGTCAATGATGGCTTGGGCGTCGTAGCCACGATCAGCGACAAGCGCCTGGGCCGGAGGTAGGCCTTCGATGAGTTCGGCGACGGCGGCCTTGTCCGAGGCCTGTCCGGCCGAGAGCGTGATCCTGAGCGGCAAACCGTCTTGGTTCACCAGGGCGTTGATCTTGGTGCTCAGTCCTCCACGAGAACGGCCGATGGCGTGATCCGGGCCCCCTTTTTTCCACCGGCAGCGTGCTGGTGGGCCCGGATGATGGAGCTGTCGATCAAGTGCAGCGACTGCGGCGAGGTCGCCGCCAGCGCCTCGAAGACCCGCAACCAGACCCCGGCCTTCGCCTACCTGTTGTAGCGGTTGTAGACCGTCGTGTGCGGACCGTAGCGGCCCGGCAGGTCACGCCAGGGCGATCCCGTCCGCAGCACGTAGAAAATCCCGTTGATCACCCGACGGTCGTCGACCCGGGCCACACCCCGCGGCTTGTTCGGCAGCAGTGGCTCGATCAGCCGCCACTCCGCCTCGCTCAGATCGTATCGCGCCATCCTCGGCTCCTTTCGGAGCCTTGAATCGAGCGTCGCCCACCGCCGCAAGCTTTATGGGTTCAGTACCTAGGCGTCGGGGCGGAGACAACTCAGCGCCTGACTGCTCTCACCGCCACCTCGTCAAGGACAAACGTCGGTGGAGTTTGCTGGAGCCAGGCTCGGATCCGATCGCCTCCACCGCCAACGGAAGCTATCTCCCAACTCGCCGCAGACACTCAACCCCGCGCATTCGCTCGCGCCAACGAGCTGAGACACTCGCCTGGCTTCGGACTTGGAACCCCCCGTTGCCACCGCGTCATATGTTCTACCTTTGTTCTTGACATATGTACGCGTGTTTGATAGGTTTGGTCGCGCTGAGGGATCGCTGCAGGGGCTGAAGCCCACCACACCCTCTCGCATCCCTCAACCTCTCATCGAACCGTTGCTCCGCGGCGGCGATGTTCGTGCCGAAGGATCCGACAATGCCACTGAGACGCGTCAGTCCTACTGAGCTGGAGGGGGAAGCGCTGCGGCGCTGGTATCTGCGGTCCCCCGTCGAGATTGAGCGGGAGCGCCAGGCCGCCGAGGCGCAGCGCTACCGGGATTTTTTTGGGCGGAGGACGACTGCGGCGGCTGAAGCGGAGCGGCGAACCCGGGACTTATCAGCCGCGGATTCGGACACTCTGTGGGTCGCCAACGGCTACGGCGGTTTCCGTGCCGTTCGCCCTGGGACGGGCGACTTCGAACCTACGCTCGAGCCCCACGCTTCAGCTGGCTACCCAGGCTTCCTGCCCGATCACGCCTCGGAGCGAGAAGGCGCAGAACTGATTGGGGTCGGGAATCCCGCCAACCCCGGCCTCATCAAGCAATGGGAGCGCGCCAACGGTCGGTCCTGGCCCCGCACCGAGGATGGCCGCCCCTTCCACGTGTCTCATATCAAGGCCATTGCGGACGGAGGGACGAATACACTCGACAACATCGAACCCATGCACCCTGACGAGCACATGAGAATGCACAGCACCAATGGGGACAACGCGCGGTTTGGGAGCCGAGCCTCAATCGCGCGCGCCTTTGGAGGAAGGGTGGAGCCGCCAGCGCATGCGCCCAAACGGGGTCCACGTGTTCGTGGGCCCGGTGTTCGTGGGCCAAGTGTCCGGGGGTGGGGTCTGCTCGGATTGATTCCCAACATTACGGGAATCTTGAGCGGCAGAATTCGGACAGATACACCCACACACATGTGGAACGATTTGCTGGGGTATTCCAGCGAGGACGACCTCCCTCCTCTAGGTCCTGTGTAGGCCCACGACTTGAGCGTGGATTCGGTGATGGGCGCACTCTCGACCAGCCGGCGCGATCTTGAGGACGACACGTTTTCTTTTTGTTCTTGACGATCTGCACCGACGGTCTAGGCTCGCGCATATGAATGCACGCGTCGACATCTCGTCCTTCCCCGTGGGTCAGAATATTGACTACCAGGGCGCGGAGGCCGTGGCGGCGCTCGAGGCTCTGACGACCGAGGCCCGAGCCTTCGTCGACAGCTATCGCTGGGCGCCGCCGGTCGAAGACCTGGTGCTCGCGTTTGGCGTCGGCCCCATCATCGGGCTGTATCTGATGCGGTTCGAGCCGGGCGGAAAGCAGGAAGACCGCGAGCGGTGGGTTGTGGTCGGGGATTTGCCTCGGATGCACTTCGAGACAGACGAGGCCCCCACGCCCGCCCTTGCGCTTACCCGCTACTGCGCGATCGCCGGATACTGGGCTGACAACGTCCTGGCGGGCGCCGATCTTTCGGACAGTTACCCTATCGAGGCTGCGCCGACGCCCGAGCATGCCGAGATGTTGAACGGACGGATCGACTTCATCCTCAGGGAACTTGTCCCCTTAGCTGTCTGAGGCGCGCGGCGGAGAACGGTGTGGTCGTAGACACCGAAACGGATGGGGGCTTCGGCGACGGTGGCCCCGCCATCGACAAGCCTCGGATGGTGTCAGGTCGAACAGCGCCTGGAGAAGGTCGGCGCCGCGTTGGGACTGT
>NZ_JAEUMN010000042.1 GCF_016793225.1 Phenylobacterium sp. | reverse complement strand
AGGGGGAGCATCGTCTCGAAAGATCCTCCCCCCTTGGGGGAGGTCCGACGGCGCAGCGCGCCGGCGGGGAGGGGGTGGCCGGCAGGGCCCCTGCCGCAACACGCCGCCTCGCGACCTAAAACCCGTTTCACTTCCCCAGCGGCGCCGGGGTATCGTCCTTCGCAGAACATGTGATGCGGGAGGACGGCCATGCGGGATCTGATCATCCGTAACGGGACCATCGTGGACGGGACCGGCGCGCCGGCCTTCCAGGGGGACATCGCCATCCAGGGCGACCGCATCGTCGAGGTCGGCAAGGTCGAGGGCGCCGCGAAGCGCGAGATCGACGCCACGGGCCTGACCGTCACCCCCGGCTGGGTCGACATCCACACCCACTACGACGGCCAGGCCACCTGGGACCCGGTGATGGCGCCGTCGTCCTGGCACGGCGTGACCACCGCCATCATGGGCAACTGCGGCGTGGGCTTCGCGCCCGTCCGGCCCGGCCAGGAGAACTTCCTGATCGAGCTGATGGAAGGCGTCGAGGACATCCCCGGCTCGGCCCTGGCCGAGGGGATCGACTGGAAGTGGGAGAGCTTCCCCGAATACCTCGACGCGCTTGAGGCCAAGCCGCGCGCGATCGACGTGGGCACGCACGTGCCCCACGCGTCCGTCCGGGCCTACGTCCTGGGCGAGCGCTGCAACACCGACTACCAGCCGAACGCCGACGAGATCGCCCAGATGGCGGCCATCGTGCGCGAGGGGGTCGAGGCCGGCGCGCTGGGCTTCTCCACCAGCCGGACCCTGCTGCACAAGGACCTCAAGGGCGTGCACATGCCCGGCACCTTCGCCGGCTCGGACGAGATGCTGGCGCTCGGCATGTCCATGAAGGGCCTGCGCCACGGCGTCTTCGAGATGGTCTCGGACCACCTGGGTGACGACGATGAGTGGATGTGGGTCAAGGGCTTCGCGGCCGAGACCAAGCTGCCCGTCACCCTCGTGGCCACCTCGGCCGGCGCCTACGAAGGCGACAAGATGTACAACATCGCCGAGGAGAGCCGGAAGCACGGCATGGACATTCGGCCGCAGATCGCCGGCCGCCCCACGGGCATCCTGCACGGCCTGACCTCCAGCTTCCACGTGTTCATGGCTTCGCCGACCTGGAAGGCGAAGCTGGCCGACGCCTCGCTCGAAGAGCGCCTGGCGCTGATGCGGACGCCCGAGATCCGCGCCGCGCTGCTCTCCGAGGACAGCCCGCTGATCCGCGCCGCCATCGGCGACGGCCAGGCCGGCGACCTCGCGGTGGCCTTCGGCGGCAGCCTCCTGTGGCGGATCTTCCCGCTGGGCGAGCGGCCCAACTACGAACCCGACCGCGAGCAGTCGGTGGCGGGCCTGGCCCAGGCCGCCGGCGTGCCCCCGCTCCACATGATGTACGACCTGCTGCTCCGCGACGGCGGGCGCGAGCTCTTCTACCAGCCGCTCGGCGGCTACGTGACCTACAACTTCGACTTCTTCCGCAAGAACATGCAGCACCCGAACGTGCTGTTCGGGCTCTCCGACGGCGGCGCACACTGCGGCGTCATCGCCGACGCCGGCATGCCCACCTTCATCCTCAGCTACTGGGCCCGCGACCGGGTGAAGGGCGACCGCTTCCCGCTGGAGTTCCTCGTGCGGAAACTCACCAGCGACACGGCGCGCGCCTACGGCCTCAACGACCGCGGGCAGCTCAAGCCCGGCCTGCTGGCGGACCTGAACATTATCGACTTCGAGGCGCTCAACCTCGACCGGCCGGTCGCCGTCCACGACCTGCCGGCGGGCGGCCGCCGCCTGGTCCAGAAGGCCGAAGGCTACCGCTATACGATCAAGTCGGGCCAGGTGACCTTCCAGGACGGCGAGCACACCGGCGCGCTGCCCGGCGGCCTCGTCCGCGGCGGGCGCGAGGCGGTGATCCTGCCCATGGCGGCGGAATAGCGGCTCTGCGTTTTCGCAGGCTCCCAGGCCGCATCCTGACGTTGCGTCCTGCGTACCTATAGGCGAGGGTCGCCTCCGAGGCCCTCGAGGAGCCCGCCCGCATGAAGCTGATCGTCATCATCCTGGCCGCAGCCGCAGCCATGGCCGTCGCCGCCGCGACGGACGCCGACGCCGAGACCCTGTCCCCGCAGGCCGGCGCCCTGATCGCCGCGACCCGCGCCGCGCCCCCCGGCCAGCTCCAGTCCCAACCGGCCTTCGCGCCGCGCTATGCCGGCGAGCGGCCCGTCCGCATCCCCGGCGTGGCGCAGACAGCCGTCGACGCGAAGCTCTCGGCCGACGACGACGTGATGGGGTCCCTGGGTTTCCTCTGCGGCCTGAAGCCCGGCGCCGAGAAGTACGGCATCGCCGGCGCCCGCGGCTACGACGACACCGGCCGCTTCCTCGGCGCCAAGCTCCGCGTGGCGTTCCGGTAGCCGCGCGGACCCCTGCCCTCGCCTACTTCTCGGTCAGGTTCCAGACCCCGTCCCAGTCCTTCGGCGGCGGCGCCGTCGCCAGCAGGCGGCAGCGGTCCAGATAGACCCGCGCCGGGCCATCGTCCGGATAGACCTTGAGCGCCGCCTTGAACGCCGCCTCGGCCGCACGCCAGTCCCGCGTCCGGTAGGCCTTCAGGCCCACCGCATGCAACTCGAGAAGCTCGCCCAGCTTGGGCTCGCCTGACCGGTAGCCCAGGGACTCGTAGACCGCTACGGGCCGGTCCTTGCCCTTCACCCGGATCAGGTCCAGCTCGCGCAGCGTCGCCGGCTTCTGCAGGTCGCGGACGGTGAACTCGGACAGCAGGATCCCGGCGCCGTACTGCTTGGTCGTCCCTTCCAGGCGCGAGGCCAGGTTCACCGTGTCGCCGATCACCGTGTAGTCCAGGCGCCGCGAAGAGCCGATGTTGCCCACCACCGTGGGGCCGCTGGAGAAGCCGATCCCGATGGCCAGGGCCTCCTGCCCCGCCGCCGCCCGCCGCCGGTTCAGCTCGGCCAGCCGCGCCATCATGTCGTCGGCGGCGGCCACGGCGTTGTCGGCGTCGTTGGGCCCGACGATCGGGGCGCCGAACAGGGCCATGATCCCGTCGCCCATGTATTTGTCGAGGATGCCGCCGTGCTGGAAGATCACGTCGACCATCTCGGTGAAGTACTCGTTCAGCAGGCTCACCGTGTCCCGCGGGCCGAGCGCCTCGGCGATCGAGGTGAAGCGGCGGATGTCCGAGAACATCACCGTCACCTTCTGCTCGGTGCCGCCCAATTCCAGCTCGCCGGCCGACAGCAGCTGGTCGGCCACCTCCTTCGACATGTAGCGGCTCATGGTCGAGCGGACGCGCTTCTCCTCGGTGATGTCCTCCAGCACGATCATCGAGCCGATCTGGTCCTGGCTGGAATCCAGCAGCGGCAGGGTGGTCAGGTTCACCGAGGCCTTGCCGCCGCCGGCGCCCCGCGTCAGCTCGGCGTCCACCGCCAGGTGCGTCTCGCCTGTCGCCAGGGTCTTGGCCAGGTTCTCCGAGATCCAGTGGTTGTCGCCGGTGAACAGTTCCCAGGACGGCCGCTCCAGCACGGCCTCCCGCGCCAGGCCCAGGAGGGCCAGGGCCGCCTCGTTGGCGGTGACCACCTTGGCCTCCGAATCGACCGTCACGATCCCGTTCGACGTGCTCTGCAGGATGCTTTCGTTGTAGTTCTTGATCGACAGGACGTCGTCGAAGAGCTTGGCGTTCTCCAGGCTCACCGCGATCTGCGCCGCGAACGCCTTCATCCGCGACTCGTCCTTGCTGGTGAACGTCCCGCCCTTCTTGTTCAGCGCCTGGGCCACGCCGATGCGGGCGCCGGCCTTGTTGGTGATCGGGACGCACAGGATCGAGCGCGTGCGGAAGCCCGTCCGCCGGTCCACGTCCTGGTTGAACCGGGGGTCGGCGTACGGGTCGGTGATGTTCTCGGTCTTGCCGGTCGTGAACACCGCGCCCGCGATCCCGGCGCTGGTGGGCACCCGGATCTGCACCTTCTCGAGCCCGTCCGCGTACAGGCTGAACAGCTCGTCGCTCTTCTCGTCGTAGACGAACAGCGAGGCCCGCTCGGCGTTCAGCAGTTCGGTCGTCGCCGTCATGATCCGGCCGATCAGCGCCTCCAGCAGGAGCTCGCCGGCCAGGTCCTGGGTCACCTCCAGCAGCCGCTGCTCTTCCCGCAGGCTGTCCAGCATCAGGCCGAAGCCGCGGTTGATGTCGGCGTACTCGTCCGTGGTCAGCACCTCGAGCTCGGCCTCGTCCAGCCGGCCGCTCTCCACCTGGCGCATCGCCTCCACGAGCCGCGCCGCCGAGTTCGACACCTCACGCGCCGTCAGGATCGCCATCGAGATGGCGCCGGTGATGGAGACCAGCACGACGCCGAACGCCCAGATGTAGCTGGCCAGCACCTCGTCCGCCGGCACGACGAAGCCGTGGGCCTGCAGGACCCGGTCGAACTTGAACTGGAACGACACCGCGCTGAACACGAGGGGCAGCGACGACACGAAGATCGCCAGGAACAGCACCTTGTTGCGCAGCGGCACCGAGATGAGGTCCTTCGCCTGCTCGGGCGGGATCGGGCCGTCGAGGAGCCGGGACAGCCGGATGGCGATCGGCTCGATCGCCTTGGAAACGGCGAAGAACTCGAAGATCGCATGCGCCGGCGAGGCGAAGACGAAGATCATGGTGGCGAGCGCGATCAGCTGCCAGATGTCGATGCCGGCGTCGAAGAAGGTGTTGAGGGTGAAGATCACCCCGATCAGCGACAGCGTCGCGGCCGGTCCGTGCAGCGTGATCACCCGCACCGCCGAGAGCTGCGGCATGTTGAGCGCCCGCACCAGCGCGCCCGCGATCTGCTGCTCCGACGGCTTCTCGCCGCGGTCCAGCGCGCTCAGGACCGGCGACAGAGGCCGCACCTGGCGGCCGATCACCCAGAAGTCCAGCGACGTGAAGAAGACGACTCCGAACGGCACCGCCATCCAGAAGATCAGCCACTGGCGGAGGGTGAACTCCAGGCCGAGCAGGCCCAGGAGCAGCGTCACCGACACCGCGATCAGGGTGGCGACCGAATAGATCCAGATCAGCCGCCAGAACAGCGCGCGGCCGGTGTCGACCGCCGGCTTGGCCGAGATCGCGGGCCGAATGGACTTGAGCGGCGGCGACGCGTTCACCGCGTCGTCACCCATGCGATGGCTGCGATCCAGCCCATCTCCGCCCCTCTTTCCCCCGACATACCGAGCTTACGGCGCCATTCCGCGCGCCGCCAGCCGACGCAGCGTCAAGACGGCGTCCCTTCGAGCGCCGCCAGCAGGTTGCCCACCGTGTTCCAGTTGCGCATCGTGCCGCGCACCTTCAGCCGCCGCTCGATGACGGCGTTGGCGAGCTTCGAGGTCCCCGCCCCCGCCGGGAAGAAGATGTAGAGGCAGCCGGGCCCTGGCCGCACCGATTCGCCGGCCACGCAGGCCGACTCCAGCGTCTCCAGGCCGGCCTGCGGCTCGCCCGAGAGGAACATGGCCATCAGGCGGTTGGGCTCCGTCTTCGCCTCGGCCGGGAACGGATTCGCGGCCGCCACCGCCTCCAGGTCGGCGAGGTCGCGCACCAGGACGTCGGAGAACAGCTTGAAGGCCCCCTCGATCTCGGCCTCCAGGCGCTTCTCCGCGGCGGCCTTGGGGAGGTCCGTCCCGAAGATGAGGTTGCCGGAGGCGAGCAGCGTCTGGGGCCTCTCGAAGCCCGCTGCTTCCGCCACGCGCCGCAGCTCGGCCATGGCGACCTTGCGGCCGCCCACGTTCACCGCGCGCAGCAGCGCCGCATAGCGTTTCATCGCGCGCGCTGCGCGTCGGCCAGCGCGTCGCGCTCCCACTCCAGGAACTCCGGGGTCTGCAGCAGCCGCGCCACGTACTGGCCGCAGCGCCCGTCGTCGCCGTAGTCCGACAACCGGATCCCGTAGGTGCGCACCCGCGTCGCCACGGGCGTGTAGAAGGCGTCCGCGATCGACCAGTCCCCCGCCAGGAAGGGCCCGCCGAACCGTCCGAGCATGTCGCCCCACATCGCGACCAGCCGGCGCAGGTTGTCGCCGGTCGCGGGCGAGAGGGCGACCTCGCGCACGGGCTCGTCCAGAGCCATGGGGCACTCGCCGCGCAGCGAGGCGAACCCCGAGTGCATCTCGGCCGCCGCCGCCCGCGCCAGCGCGCGCGCCGCCGGGTCCCGCGGCCACAGGTCGGGGGCCTTCTCGGCCGCATACTCGCAGATCGCCAGGGAATCCCAGATCACGAGGTCGCCGTCCTTGAGGACCGGCACGAGGCCAGATGGCGAGTGCGCCCGGATGCGGTCGGCCGAGACGTTATTCTCCTGCCGCAGCTCCACCAGGGTCTCGCGGAACGGCAGCCCGGCCCGCCTGAGCGCCAACCACGGCCGCATCGACCACGTCGACCACCGCTTCGTTCCGATCACCAGCTCCATGCGCGCTCCATACTGCTGTTCTGAAACACTCTAACTGTTGCGGCCCGCGGCCGGGCGCCATCTAACTCGCCGCAACGCATAAGAGTCCGAGGAAAGCGCCTTCAGATGACCGAAGCCGTCAACACCGACGCGCCGGCCCCCACCACCACCCCTGCCGCGCCCGCGACGTTCTCCGCGGGCTACACGCGCTACGTCATGTGGCTGCTGCTCGGCATCTACATCGTCAACTTCCTCGATCGGCAGGTGATCAACATCCTGGCCGAGCCCATCAAGAACGAACTGCACCTCGCCGACTGGCAGCTCGGCCTGATGAGCGGCCTGGCGTTCGCGGTCTTCTACACCGTGCTGGGCATCCCCATCGCGCGGCTCGCCGAGCGAAAGAACCGTGCCTACATCATCGGCAGCGCCGTCGCGGTCTGGAGCGGGTTCACCGCGCTCTGCGCCACGGCCACCAACTTCGCGCAGCTCATCTTCTACCGGATCGGCGTGGGCGTCGGCGAAGCCGGCTGCACGCCGCCCGCCCACTCGCTCATCGTCGACTACGTGGCCAAGGAGAAGCGCGCCTCGGCCCTCGCCTTCTACTCCATGGGGACGCCGATCGGCGGCCTCATCGGCCTCGTCATGGGCGGCCTCGTCGCCGACGCCTACGGCTGGCGCGCCGCCTTCCTGATCGCCGGCGCCCCGGGCCTGATCTTCGCCGCCCTCGCCTTCTTCACGCTGAAGGAGCCGCGCCGGCTCATGGCGCAGCACGCCGCCCAGGTCTCGGCGGCGTCGGCCACCTTCGGCCAGACCATGGCCTACCTGGGCAAGCGGCCGACCTTCTGGTTCATCGCCTTCGCCGCCGCGATCAAGGCCTTCATCGGCTACGGCCACGCGCCCTTCACCGCGTCGTTCTTCCTGCGCAACCACACCGCCGAGGTGGCCGCCCTGGCCGACGGCTTCGGGCTCAAGTCCGTGGGCTTCCTCGGCCTCGCGCTCGGCCTCATCAGCGGGATTTCCGGCGCCATCGGCAGCTATGTGGGCGGCATGATCGCCGACAAGTTCGGCAAAAACGACCTGCGCGCCTACATGGTCGCGCCCGCCATCGCCAGCCTGATCACCATCCCGGTCTACATCTTCGCGGTGACCGTGGACTCCGCGGTGATCGGCCTGCTCACCCTCGCCATCAACGGCTTCCTCGGCACCCTCTGGTACGGCCCGGTCTACGGCACCGGCCAGTCCGTCGTGCCGCCGCACATGCGCGCCACCGCGGCCGCCATCCTGCTCTTCACGATCAACCTGATCGGCCTGGGCCTGGGCCCGCTGGGCGTGGGCCTCCTCTCCGACTACTTCAACAAGGGCCTGGGCATGGGCCCGGCCGAGGGCGTCCGCTGGGCGCTGATCGCCTCGGCCACCATCGGCGTCATCGCCTTCGTCTGCTTCTGGATGGCCCGCCGCACGATCCGCGAGGACACCGTCAGCTAGGGGAGAACCTCGCGGATGATGCTCCCCCTCTGGGGGAGCTCGCGAAGCGAGAGGGCGCGACCGGGCCTCAGAACCAGGCGTAGAGCGAGGCGAAGCCTCGCCAGTCCTTGTCGCCCTCTTCGAAGGGCGTGCGCGTCAGCGGCCGCGCCGCCTCGACCCGCACGGTGAAGCGCCCGCGCAGCGTCACGCGCATGCCCGCGCCTGCGGAGGAGAACGCCGCGGACCGGCCGCCGAAGGGCGTCCGGTGATTCCACACCTTGGCCCCGTCCACGAAGGCGTAGGTCTGGAAGAAGCTGACCGCGGATTTCTCCGGGGCGAAGCCGTAGCGCAGCTCCGCCAGCCCCGCGAGGCCGCTGTCGCCCGAGATCTCGGCGTAGTTGTAGGCCCGTCCGTAAGGCAGGCCGCCCGGCGCGAACTCCTCCGAGAGCAGCAGCCGGTCGGGGCTCCACTGCCCGTCGGCGGCGAGGTAGAGGCCCGCGCGCCGGCCGATGTCGCGGTAATGGCTCGCGCCCACGTTCAGCTTCCAGAACGACCCATCGGCGTCGAACCTGGAGTTGTCGCGGCTTGGCCTGACGGTGGCGCCGAGGATCTCCAGTCCGTGGGACGTCTGCGCGAAGACGCTGGTCGAGCTCGCGCCCGTGCCGCGATCGCCCTGCAGCGAGGCGCGGACCACCCGCAGGTCGTCCGAGTAGCGGCCGCCGTTGCGGTAGGCCTGCTCCACGTGCCGGCCGTCGAGGGTGACGGCGGCCCAGAGCGATTCGCGTCGGCCGCGCACCAGGGGATGGGCGAGCCGCAGGCTCGCCGCCTGGCTCTCGGTGCCGACGTTGTTGTTCAGCGGCGTCGAGCCCTGCCGCGACCGCGAGGCCGAGAACGCCCCGCGCAGGCGGGAGCCGGCCGGCAGGGCCACGCCGTAGGACAGCTCGCCCTGCACGAACTCGCCGGGGTCGTCCGGCACGGTGAGCACCGACAGCGCCAGCTGGTCGCCCGGGCGCGCCAGGCTGTTGCGGGCGAGCCGGCCGGTGGCCTGCACGGGTCCGACGGAATCCGTGCCGCGATTGTCGAGATAGACGCTGCCGCTCCACTTCCGCAGGCCCGCCGCGACCACCAGCCTGTGGCGCGCCGGATCGTCGATGACGGGCTCGATCCGGGAACGCGGCTGCACGCCCGGCAGGTCCGACGCCAGCGTGAGGCGCCGCTCGAGGTCGGTCAGGCGCAGCGGCCGCCGCTCGGTCAGGCCGGACAGCAGCGCCTCGAGAGCCGGCGCGGCGTCGCCGCTCACCTCCACGTCGCCGATGTAGCCTTCGTAGACACGAAGCCGCGCGTGGCCGCCGGGGCCCTGCGGCGGCACCACGGCGCGGGTGAGGAAGTAGCCGTCGGCGCGATACTTGTCGGTGATCGCCTGGGCGATCTTCACCAGGTCCTCGGTGGTGACCTCGCGGGCCAGGTAATCATCGTAGAGCGGCGCGAGGTCCTTCAGCGGGTAGGCGGTGACGCCATCGACGGTGAGGCCCGTGAGCACGAAGCGGCCGCCGGCGGGGGCGGCGCCCGGCCCCGTCGTGGCGGGCTCAGGCCCTGCAGCGCCCAGCGAGACCGCCAAGAGCGCCAGAGCGACCGTCCGTAGAGGGGGGGAAAGACGATGTCGCACTTTGGGGGGGATGACTTCTGAGAATGAATGCAGCGTAATTACACTAGGCAGGTATGAATAAACCGCGCCTTAACGAAGAATAGAAACCAACGATATTAGCGGTCGATTCAGTTCAATCGTTTAGTCAGCGGCAATCTACACCGGGCCCTTCGGCCAGGGGGAACATGCCATGACCTTCACACGCACTGCTCTCGCGGCTTCGTTTACGGCGTTCGTGACGTTCGGCTTCAATGCGGCGCAGGCCGCGGACTGGAAGCTCGTGGAGGTGACTGGCGTCGTTCGCGTGGCGGCGCCCGGCAAGGCGCCCATCCAGGCCGCCGCCAACCAGGTGCTGCCGGTGGGCAGCATCGTCACCACCGCTGCAGGCGGACGCGCGGCGCTCTTCAACGGCGCCCAGCGGATCACGCTGGCCCCGAACAGCCGCATGACCGTCGCGCCCGAGTCCAACGCGGGCATGACGCGGGTCATGCAGGACCTGGGTTCCATCCTGTTCCAGGTGGACAAGAAGCCCTCGCAGCACTTCCGCGTGGAAACGCCGCTGCTGGCCGCCGTGGTGAAGGGCACCACCTTCACCGTCAACGTGGAGATCGGCGTCCACTCGGTGCACGTGGCCGAGGGGCTCGTCGAGGTGCGCGCGAACCAGGGCGGCGCGTCCCGCGACGTGGGCGCAGGCGCCACCGGCAGCATCGCGCGGGAGACGCCGGCGGACCTGAAGGTCGAGACGCCCCGCGCCTCGCTCGACGATGCGCCGCCGGTCCAGGTGGCCGCGCTGGATTACAGCGTCGTTTCGGGCGGCCTCGTGGAGGGCCCGGGCGCCCCCGCGGGCGTGACGCCGGCGTTCACCGGCGCGACCTCGCCGCCCGCCCAGGCCGGCGCGTCCAGGGAATCCGCGGCCTCGGCCTCCGTCCGTACGGAATCCGCTGCGAGCAGCGACGCGAGGTCTTTCCAGGTCGCCGACAGCGGCGGAGCGCCGGGCGGCGGAGCGGCGCAGGTCGACGGTCCGAGCGCGGGTACCGGCGGCGGAAGCGCCGGGGCCGAGAACGGGTCAGCCGGCGGCGGCGCGAACCCGGGTCCGGGCAACGGCGGGCCTGCGAACGGCGGCGGCAGTGACACTGGCAACGCCGGCGGCAACGGAAACGGAAACTCCGGCGGCAGCAACGCCGGTGGCAATGGCAATGGCGGCGGCGGGGACAACGGCAACGCCGGCGGCAACGGAAACGGCAATTCCGGCGGCAGCAACGCCGGTGGCAACGGCAACGGCGGCGGCGGTGACAACGGCAACGCCGGAGGCAACGGAAACGGCAATTCCGGCGGCAGCAACGCCGGCGGCAATAGCAACGGCGGCGGCGGTGACAACGGCAACGCCGGCGGCAACGGAAACGGAAACTCCGGCGGCAGCAACGCCGGTGGCAACGGCAACGGCGCCTCAGGCGGCAGCAACGCCGGTGGCAACGGCAATGGCGCCGGCGGTGACACTGGCAACGCCGGCGGCAACGGAAACGGCAACGACGGCGGCAATGGCAATGGCGGCGGCAATGCTGGCGGCGGTGACAACGGCAACGCCGGCGCTGGTAACGGCAACGGCAACGGCAACGCCGGAGGCGGTGACAGCGGCAATGCGGGTGGCAACGCCGGCGCCGGCGCCGGCAATGCGGGAGGCGGCGACAGCGGCGGCAACGGCAACGCTGGCGCTGGCAACGGCAACGGCAACGCCGGCAACGGCAACGCAGGCGCTGGCGACGGCAACGCCGGGGGCAACGGCAACGCCGGCGGCAACGGCAATGGCAACGGCAACGGCAACGGCGGGAACGGCAAGTCTTGACGGCGACGTCCGCCCAGCCTGAGCGGCCTACGCTCGCCGCACGTCTCCGGACCGCGGCGGGCGTTCTGCTCATCACCATCGCCGTCGGCCTGCTGTACGGCCTGGGCGCGCTGCGGCCCCTGGACGACGGCCTCGCCCAGCTGCGGTTTCGACTTCTTCAGCGTCCGGCCAGCGACACGCTCACGGTGGTGGAGATCGACGTCGACAGCCTGCGGGCCGCCGGCGCCTGGCCCTGGAGCCGCGAGCGCTTCGCCCGCGCCATCGACAACCTCACGGGCGCCGGCGCTCAGGTGGTGGGTCTCGACGTCGACTTCAGCGCCCGCTCGACGCCCGAGGCGGACGCCGCTTTCGCGGCGGCGATCGCGCGACGGCCGGGTCAGGTGGTCCTGCCCACCTTCGTCCAGACGACGGGCCGCGGCGACGCGCGGCGCGAGGCCCAGGCGGAACCCATCCGGGATCTGGCCGAGCAGGCCGTGCTGGCCAGCGTCAATGTCCCGGTGGACAGCGACGGGCGCGTGCGCCGGTATCGCAACGCCTTCGGCGCGGGCGGCGAGGAACGGGCCGCCATGGCGTCCACCCTCGCCGGGCGCCCCCCGGGCGGCGGCGCGTTCCTGATCGACTACGGCATCCGCGTTGGCGAGATCGATCATCTGTCCTTCGAGGCGGTCTATTCCGGCCGCTTCGATCCGGCCCTGGTGCGCGGGCGGAACGTGCTGATCGGCGCCACGGCCCTCGAGCTCGGCGACGAGTTCGCCACCCCCATGCGGGGCGTCCTGCAGGGCGTCTACATCCACGCTCTGGCCTACGAGAGCCTGCATGCGGGACGGGCGCTGCGCGAACTGTCCCTGCCCCTGGTGGTGGCCCTCGCCGGGCTCGCCGCCTATGTGCTGCGGCCACGGGGACGGCGTGACTACGCGCGCACGCTCCGCCGTCAGGCGCTGGTGTCCGCCGCCGCGATCGGGGGTCCGATGGCGCTGCAGGCCTGGGCGCCCATCAGCGTCGAGACCGCCCCGGTCCTCGTCGCGCAGGCCTGTTGCCTGATCTGGGTGGTGCGCGAGGAGCTCCAGCGGCGCGCCCGCGCCGTGGTGGAACAGCGCGAGGCCCATCTGGTCCAGCTCGCCGATCACATGCGGGAGAGCCGCGACAGCATCCGGGCCGCCCACGACGAGCTCAAGGTCGTCAACCAGGCGCTCGACCAGGCCCTCAAGGCCCGCACCGACTTCCTGGCCATGACCAGCCACGAGATCCGCACGCCGCTCAACGGCATCATGGGCATGACGCAGGTCATCCTGGCCGACCGCGGGCTGCCCGAGCCGGTCCGCGAGAAGGTGCGCCTGGTCCACACCAGCGGCGAAACCATGCTGGCGCTGGTCGACGACCTGCTGGACGTGGCCAAGATGGAGAGCGGCGCCCTCACCATCTCGCCCGTGCAGATGGACCTGCACCGGCTCTTCGACGAGACCGCCCGCCTCTGGACGGACCGGGCGGAGAGCAAGGGCCTGATGCTCGTCGCCCGTCGGGATGGCGTCCCCGACCTCGTCACCGAGGACACGGGCCGCCTGCGCCAGATCCTGTTCAACCTGCTGGCCAACGCCATCAAGTTCACGGACGCCGGCCACGTGGCGCTCACCGCCCGCGTGGAAGCCGGGTCCGACGGCGAGATCCTCGCGCTCGAGGTGTCGGACACCGGCATCGGCATTCCGCGCGACAAGCTCGAGGAGATCTTCGAGGCCTTCTCCCAGGTCGACGACAGCACGACGCGCAAGTACGGCGGCACGGGCCTGGGCCTCGCCATCTGCCGGCGGCTTTCCCGCGCCATGGGCGGCGACCTGACCGTGGAGAGCGAACTGGGCGCAGGCTCGCGGTTCACCGTCCGGCTGCCGCTCCGCCGCGTCCACGCCGAGACCGCCGCGCCCGTGGGCGAGAGCCTCGCGGCGGCGGCCCTCCTGCTCGTCGAGGGCAATCCGCTCGCCCAGGGCCTGATGCGCGCCGCGCTGGGCTCCGAGGTCGCGGCGCTCGAGATGGCCGCGACGCTGGACGAGGCCCGGGCCGCCCTGGCCGTGCGCCGCTTCGACATCGTGCTCGTGGAAGGCAAGGCCCTGGCTGCGACGGACTCCCCGGCCGCCGACGCCCTGCCCAGCCTCGTCGACGCGTCGGCCGGCGCCCGCGTCGCCGTGCTGTGGGCCGGCTCGCCCGACGACGCCGGATCGCTCGAAGCCGCCGGAGCCGATATCGTCGTGCAGAAGCCCGTCGGCGCCGCCGACCTGGCCGCCGCGCTCAAGGGCCTCTGCGGCGCGGCTTCGGCGCCGGCCGAGACGCCGGCCGTCGCCGTCAACGACGCTTAGACTTTTGTAACCGCTCCGGAACTAGTGTGGCATGCGCCCACCTCAAGGGCGGGAGGCTGCAACGTGCGGGTGCTCTTCGTCGACGACAACGCGATGAACCGTGAGGTCGTCAAGGGCATGCTCCTGGCGGCCGAAGTGCCCATGGTCGAAGCCGAGAACGCTCTCATGGGCCTGGACCTCATCGAGACCGACCAGTTCGACCTCGTGCTCATGGACCTCCGGATGCCCGGGATGGACGGCCTCGCCGCCATCCGCGCGATCCGGGCCCGGGGCGACGAGAAGGCGGACGTTCCGATCGTGGTGGTCACCGCCGACAACGGCCACGACATCCGCGCCCAGGCCCTCGCGGCGGGCGCCGACGACCTGCTTCACAAGCCGGTGCAGATGCAGGCGCTGTTCGACGCCATCGGCCGCGCCCTGACGCGGGACGGCAGCGCGAGCGCCATGCTCGCCTGATCGGCGGCGTTCTCTGGAAGCCGCCGTCCGGCGCCGCTAGTTTCAGGCGATGTTCGACGTCCATGTCGCGTACAAGGCGCGCCTGACCCCACGCGCGATCGCCGTGTCCCTGCCCAGCGGGGCGGTCAGCTACGCCGACCTCGACGCCGACGTGAACCGCTTCGCGGCGGCGATGGTGGACCTGGGGCTGGGTCGACGCGAGATGGTCGTCTCGCTGCGCTTCGACAGCGCCTACCTCAGGCTGCTGGCGCTGCTGGCGTTCGCGCGGCTCGGCGTGCCCACATCGCCGCCCGGCGATCCCCGGGCCATGGTCCGCCTCGTCGACGGTCCCGACGACCATCCCGGACCTGTCCGGCTGCGTCTCGATAAGGCGCAGGTGGAGGACATCCTCGCCGCCGAACCGCGTCCACCGCCGCCGCTCGACCTGCCGCTGGACGGCGTGGGGCGCATCCTGCTGTCTTCCGGCACCACCGGCGCGCCGCGCCGCATCGCCTTCTCGTGGCGTCGCATCGACCGGGTGCTGCGCTCGATGCTGACCACCTACGCGGCCGGCGGCTTCCGCGCCTTCGTGCCCTGGACCGGCGTGGATTCCGCCATGGGCCTCGCCAACGTCATCGCCGCCTGGGCCACCGGCGGCCAGGCCGCGCTGGGTTTCCCCACCGACGCCTTGCCCGGCTGGCTCGAGGAACTGCCCCCCACGCTCGTCGGGCTCACGCCCATCCAGCTTCGCCACCTGCTGGACGCGCTGCCGCCCGGCTTCCGGCCGCGGGCCGACCATCGGCTGATCGTCGCCGGCTCGCTCCTGCCCACGGCCCTGGCGCAGGAGGCGCGCCTGCGCCTCACGCCGGACATCCACATCATCTACGGCTCCACCGAGACCGGCCTCATCGCCCACGCCCACGCCGCCGACCTTCCCGCCCACCCCGGGCTCGTGGGGTTCATCCCCCCCGGCACGCGCGTGCGGCTCGTCGGCGACGACGGCGCGGACGCCCGGGCCGGGGCCGTGATGGTGTCCGGCGAGCGCGTGGCGGACGGTTACGTCGACGACCCCGCCGCCACCGCCGAGCGCTTCCAGGACGGCTGGTTCGACACGGGCGACCTGGGGCGTTTCACCGACGACGGGCGCCTGATCCTCGAAGGCCGCGCGGACGAGCGCCTCAACCTCGGCGGCCGCAAGTTCATGCCCGCGGTGCTGGAGAACGCGGCGCTGGCCTGCGAGGGGGTTCTCGACGCCGCCTGCTTCGCCGTGCCCGACGCCAGGGGCCTGGACCAGGCCTGGCTCGCCGTGGTGGCCGCGCCGGGCTTCGACCGCGAGCGCCTGGCGCCGCATCTGGCGGCCTATCCGGACATGCCGCCGCCCCGCTTCGCCTGGATCGACGAGATCCCCCGCAACGACATGGGCAAGACGGACCGCACGCGCCTGCGCGAAGCGGTCCTTTCGGCCCTGGCCGGCGCGCCGTAGGGTCCCGCGCATGTTCGACGCCTACGTCCGCGACTACGCCCGCTGGACCCCGCGCGCGCCCGCGGTGATCATCCCCGGCCGCGCCGTGACCTACGCCGAGTTCGACGCCGACATCGACCGCTGCGGCGCCGCCCTGGGCGAGCTCGACGTCACGCCGGAGGTCGGCGTCGTGTCGGTGCTGGTCGACCACCCCTACCTGCTGCTCGTGGTGCTCTGTGCGCTGTCACGGTTGGGCGTCGCCTCCTCGCCCCACAACGACGACGCCGCCGACCTTCGCCTGACCGACGCCGGAGGCGCCGCGCCGCAGCCGCCCGCGCGGTTCCTGACCCGCGCCTGGCAGGCGGCGATGTTCGCCCGCGAGCCTGTCCCGCTGCCCGAACTGGCGCGCGATCCCGACGGCCTCGGCCGCGTCATGCTCTCGTCGGGCACCACGCGCAGTCCCCGCCGGGTCGGCCTCTCCTGGCGCAACCTCGAACTGCGCAACCTCGCCACCCTTCGCGTCTACAGCCCGGGCCGCGCCGGGACATGGATCCCGCTCGTCGGCGTCGACGCCATGATGGGCCTTTCGCTGGCCATGGGCGCCTGGAGCCTGGGCGCCGCGCTCACCGGCGGCCTGCCGATCCGCGACCTCCCCGGCTGGCTCGAGGCCCTGCCGCCCGGCGTGATCGCGCTCACCCCGATGCAGCTGCGCCAGTTGCTGGCCGTCCTCCCGGACGGCTTCCAGCCGCAGGCCGGCTGGCGCGTGCTCTGCACCGGCTCGCTGCTGCCCGGCGCGCTCGCCCGCGAGGCCCGCACGCGCCTCTCGCCCGACCTTCGCGTGGTCTACGGCGCGACCGAAGCCGGCCTGTCGGCCATCACGCACGCCGCCGACCTCGACCGCCATCCCGGCGCCATCGGCTTTCCCGTGGCGGGAGGCCGCGTCTCCATCGTGGACGACGACGGCGTGCCGGTCCCGGACGGCCATTCGGGCCACATCCGCATCGCGGGCGATCGTATCGTGGACGGCTACCTCGGCGACCCGGCCGCCACCGCCGAACGCTTCCGTGACGGCGGCTTCCTCACCGGCGACATCGGTCACCGCCTTCCCGACGGTCGCCTCGTGCTCGAGGGCCGGGCCGACGACCGCATGAACCTGGGCGGGCGCAAGTTCATGCCGGCGCTGCTCGAGGAGGCCGCCCTGGAATGCCCCGGCGTCCTCGACGCCGCCTGCTTCGCCGTGCCCGACGACAAGGGCTTCGACAAGGCCTGGCTCGCCGTGGTCGCCGCGCCGGGCTTCGACCGCGACAGCCTGGCCGCCCACCTCGCGCGCCGGCCCGGCCTGCCCGCCCCCGGCTACGCCTGGACCGAGGAGATCCCGCGCAACGCCATGGGCAAGATCGATCGCGCCCAGCTCCGCGCCGCGGTCCAGGGGGTCCTGGCCCAGGGCCGGCCGCCCGCCTGACGGCCCGCTGCCCCGGGTCCCGCACCCCTCATCGCAGCCATCACGTTTTCTCATCCTGCGCGCCGTTGCCGACGGGCGGCCCGGCGCCAACGTCAAGCTCCGGCCCGGGCCCCTCTGGCGACCGGATCCGGTCGTGATGTCGGGCCGCTTCACGCGGGGCCTCGACGTGCGCCCCGTCAGGAAAACGGAGGACGCCATGACCACCAAGTTCAACCCCTGGAGCCTGACCAGCGCGTGGCTGCTGGCCGCGAGCCTCATCGCCGTCTGGGTGTGGCCCAAGTTCATCGGCCTGGAGATCCACCCCATCTTCGGCTGGGCCGAGGCCCGTTCGGGCGTCGGCTGGCTCGAGCCGAACGGCCGCTACGCCGTGGGCGTGCTGGCCGGCGCCCTGGCCGTGATGCTCTTGATCCGGCGCACGCGGCTCGTCGCCGGCTGGGCCGCGCTCGGCCTCTCGCTCGTCTTCACGCTGCTGCACCTGACGCCCTGGCTGGGGATCAACATCCCCGACTACGGCCCGCTCATGGAGTCGCTCGCCGCCGGCCGCTCGGTGGCCGAGATCGAGGCGCTGGGCCTGAAGGGCGACCGCGGCGCCCACTTCACCTTCGCCATCATCAACGCCGGCCTCGCCGCCATGGTGGTGGGCGCCGAGATGGTGAAGCCCGCCGCCGGCCGTCGCCAGCGCGAGTACACGCCCATGCAGCTCGGCGCCTCGTAGCGCCCCCGGCCCCCAGGCCGGCGCCGCCGCCCTCAGCGGTCCCCCCGCGCTCCGCGGCGCCGGCCCGTCCCCCTCCCACCCCCACGGGAGGGGGACACCCGGGCCTCCGAACGACCCCTGGCGCGGCGCCGGTCGCCCAGCTCCGCCCGAGGGCCGCCCCAGCGCCGCCAGGGCGCTTCCGGCGAACCGCCGCCGTCCCCTTCCCTCCCCACGTCGCCACAGCGTAGCCTCGCTGCAGACTGGGGACTCCGCACATGCCCATCCGCGCCACCCTCGCCGCCGTCCTCGCGCTCGCCCTCGCCGCACCCGCCGCCGCCGAGCCACGCGCCCGCGACCTCGGCGTGCCCTTCGACGGCGTCCCCGGCCCGCTGAACGCCATCACCGACGTCGCCGGCGTGGAGGTGGGGATGAAGACACTGATCGCCGGCGAGGGCGCGCTCGCCCGCGGCAAGGGCCCTGTACGCACCGGCGTCACGGCCATTCACCCGCGCGGCAAGGCCGACGGGCGGGCTGTGTTCGCGGGGTTCTTCGCGGGCAACGGCAACGGCGACATGACGGGCACGCATTGGGTCGACGAGAGCGGCGTGCTGGAGACGCCGATCCTGATCACGGGCACCGGCAGCGTGGGCGTTGTGCGCGACGCCGCCTTCCAATGGCTGGCCGACCACCGCGAGGGCCTCTTCTGGTACCCGGTTGTGGGAGAGACGGCCGACGTGCCCTTGCACGACATGGCCGGCCGCCATGTGACGGCGAAGGACGCAGTCGACGCCCTCGACGGCGCGCGCGCGGGCACCGTGCCCGAAGGCAACGTCGGCGGCGGCGTGGGCATGGTCTGCAACGGCTTCAAGGGCGGCACGGGCACGGCCTCGCGGCGCCTGCCGGCGGAGATGGGCGGCTACACCGTGGGCGTGCTCGTCCAGTGCAACTACGGCTCGGCGCGGGCCTTGCGGATCGCCGGCGTGCCGGTCGCCCGGGAAATGAAACTGCAGCCGCACTGCGTGGCGAAGCTGACCTCGCCGCCGCAGCAGATCTTCGGCCAGACCGCCGCCATCTGCGATCCCTCGCGCCTGGCGATCGCCGACCTGCCCGACCAGGAGCACCGCGGCTCGATCATCATCGTCATCGCCACCGACGCCCCGCTCACGCCCGAGCAGCTCAAGCGCGTGGCGCGCCGCGGCTCGGTGGGGCTGGGCCGGCTCGGGACCTACGAGGCCGACGGCTCGGGCGACATCTTCATCGCGTTCTCCACCGCCAATCCTGGCGCCGACGACGGCAACTGGGCCTCAGACGCCAGCAAGCCCGCCTCGGTCGCGCGCCTGCGGAGCGCCGCGCTCAACCCCGTGCTGGAGGCGACCGTGCAGGGCGTCGAGGAGGCCGTGGTCAACTCCATGGTGGCCGCCCGCACCATGACGGGCGCCGACTACTGGACCGTCTCGGCGCTCCCTCACGACCAGCTGCAGCAGGTGCTGCGCGCCCACGGTCTGCTTGTGACGCCGCAGAGGTAGCGTGCCCGCGCCGCGAGAAGCTCGCCGCAAGGAGCCGTTGCGGTATTCTGCCGGCCGGAGCGAACGTCGGAGCGCCCCATGCCCGCCCTGTGGATGAGCCTCGCGATGCTGGCGGCGCCGGCCGCCGCGCCACCGCCGCTGATGGGGCCTCGCGAGTTCCAGGCCCTGCCGTTCAAGCCCGCCGACGTTCGCATCGCTTACGGCGAAAGCCCGAGCCACTTCGGCGAGCTACGGGTCCCCGCCGGGCCCGGCCCGCATCCGGTGGTCGTGCTGATCCACGGCGGGTGCTTCCGGGCCGACTACGCCCGGTTGGCCGAGCTCGGTCCGATGGCCGATGCGCTGAAGGCCGACGGCGTCGCCACATGGAACATCGAGTACCGGCGGCTGGGCGAGCCTGGCGCCGGGTGGCCGGGCACGTACCAGGACGTCGGCCGCGGCGTCGATCATCTGCGCAGGATCGCCGCGGAACGCCGGCTCGACCTCTCACGCGTGGTGATCGTCGGGCACTCCGCCGGCGGGCACCTCGCCATTTGGGCGGCCTCGCGCGCCGGCCTGCCCGCCTCCAGCGAGATCGCCACGCCCGGCGCGCTGAAGCCACGGGGCGTTGTCGATCTGGCCGGACTGCCGGACCTGAGGGAGAATGTGGCCCCCTATGAGGCGCTCTGCGGGCGGCTGGTGATCCGTGAAATGCTGGGCGGCGACCCGACGGCCCGTCGGGACCAGGGACGGGACGCCGCCGCGGGCGAACGGCTTCCCCTGGGTGTCGCCCAGGTCATCGTGCTGGGCGAGCACGAGGACTTCGTGCCGCGGCCGGTCGCCGAGGCCTACATCGCGAAGGCGCGGGCGGCCGGCGATGACGCGAGCCTCGTCGTCGTCCCCGCCGCCGGCCATTTCGAGATCGCCGCCCCTACGCCCCAGGCCTGGCCCCAGGTTCGCGCGGCCATCCTCCGGCTCCCGGGGGCGCTGAACCTAGCCCTTGGCGGCGGGGCGGGCCGGCGCTGCGGCCTGAGCCTGGCGGGCCGGCGCGGCGGGCGCCTTGGCCTGGCCGGTGGGCGCGGGCCGCGTCTTGAAGCGGCCTTTCATCTTGGCCACCCAGCCGGCGAACACCTCGTTGTCGGCCGAGACGCGTCCGAAGTCGGCCACGGACAGGCGCCCGCTGGGCACGCCCGACAGGGCGATCCTCAGCGCCTCGGGGTTGTTCGCCTTCTCGTAGAAGCCCTGGTAGCGGCTCTCGAGCCGCGCAAGCGCGCCCTCGTCCCCGGCCAGGCTGTAGGCGACGCCCGCGCGCAGCAGCCGGCCTTCCTCCTCCGAGCTGAGCGGCGTGGCGGTCTTCCAGCGATCGCCGAGGCTCTTCTCGAACAGCGGCGCGGCGACGGCCCAGTTCTTCTGCTTCCAGGTGATCTCGGCGCGCAGGTCCTGCGCCTCGCGGCCGGAGTCGCGCTCGATGATCTCCAGGGCGCTGTCGAAGCGGCCGAGCGCCGTCCACGCCCGGGCCTCGACCAAGCGGCGCTCCGCGTTCAGCGCCGTCGGCAGCACCGTCGTCCGCGAGGCGTTGATCGCCTCCAGCGCCGCCTCGGGCTTGCGGTCCATGAGGTAGATGACCGCCAGGTCGGTGGAGACCTGGGCCTTGGCCACGCCGTCTAGGCGCTCGGTGGCCTGGTACTTCAGGAGATCGGCCGCCTGCGGCAGCAGGTCGACGTCGACGAGCCGGCGCACGATCTTGCGCACCATCAGGTCGCCGTCCGCGCCCAGCGGCGCCAGCTCCTTGAAGTCGAAGAACAGCGCCAGCGCCTGCGTGGGCTCCAGGCCGTCGGCCAGGCCGTCCAGGAAGAGGCTCCGGAAGGCCGTGTTGAGGTCCGCCTGCAGCTGCAGCGCCTCGGGCAGGTCCGGCATGCGCACGCCCGCCGACCGCAGCGCCTCCAGCGCCTCGCGATACCGCCCCTGGCCCAGATAGAGCTGCCCGAGCGCGCGGATGGTCTCCAGCTCGGTTCCGTCGCCGCGCCAGCGATAGCGCAGGCCGTCGAAGACGTTGGCCGCCTGGGCCGCGTTGATCTGGCCGAGCTCGAGCCGGATCTGCGTCGCCCGCAGCTCCGCGGGCGCCGAAATGGAGTCGATCGGCGCCGTGGCGATAGCGGCGAAGATCTTCAGCGCCCTGGCCTTGGAGCCCTGGAGCTCGATGACCCGCGCCTGGATGAGCCGGGCCCGCAGCTGCTCCTCGGGGTCGACCTTCTCCTCCAGCGCCATGCGCACGCGCAGATCGGCCGCCGCCAGGTCGCCCTGGGCCAGGGCCGCCTGCGCATCGGCGCGGGCGAAGCGCGCCTTCCAGAGCGGCGGAACCAGGCCGTAGGCCTCGACGCCCTTGGCGAAGAAGCCCCGCGCCTCGGCGTAGTGCGCGAGCTGGGTGTTGACGTAGCTGCGCCACAGGGCGGCCGAGGGGTCGTCGGCGAGGCTCGGCGCGGAGAAATCGGTGTCCGCCTCGGCGTAGCGCCGGGCCAGGGTGCGGGCGATGCCGCGCAGGCCGCGGAACTCCGGGTCGTCGAGCATCTCGGGATGCTCGCGGGCCAGGTTGTTGAGCAGGCCGATCGCCTCGTAGCTCAGCTCGGATCCGACCAGGAAGCGCGCCAGGGCCATGCGGGCGCCGACGGGCGCCGAACGGTCCTTGTTCGCCGACTCGGCCGTCGCCGCGGCGAACAGGGCGTCGTACCGGCGCAGGAAGCCGCCCTCGCCGGTCTTGGCCCAGTCGGGATTGACCAGCGCCGGCATGATCGCCGGCTGCGGCGCGCCCAGGCGCAGGTCCTCCTTGTCGCGCGACGCCCAGGCCGGCGACAGCGTCAGGCCCTCGCCCCGGCTGATCCGGACGATCTCGCCCTCGCGCGCCACGGTCAGGTCGTCCGCCAGCGACTCGATGGCGAGGCCCTGGATCGAGGGCAGCAGGGCCGCCTCGACGAAGTCGCGGCGGCTGGGAACACCCTTCGGCGGGCCGAGCGCCGTGACCACCTTGAGGGTGTCGCCCACCACCGGATCGGGCAGGTTGATCACGCGCGTGGCCCCGGCGACGGGCGCCTTGAGGGCCGCCGGGCCGCCCGCGGGGTCGCGCGCTATGCGCACGATGGACGGTTGCGCCTGCGAGCCCGGTCCCAGCGCGATCGTCCAGGTGGGACCGACGGACGAGACGAACACCGGGGCGTCGGCGTCGGCCTCGATCCGCAGCGCCGCGTGATCGGCGCCCTTGAACGCCTGCACGCCGCGCAGCGGCCGCACGCCCTGCGGCGCGGCCGAGACGTCGAGGGTGGCCGGGGCGTCGAAGACGACCCAGATCGCGTCGCCGCGGCGGAAGACGGCGGCGCCGGCGGGGTTGGCCCAGGTGAACGACAGCTGCGCCTGCCCGTTGGCCACGTTCGCCGCCATCCTGACGACGCCGCCCGGGGGGAGCGGATCGGGCCGGGGCGGCTCGGCCTCGGCGACGGCGACCGGTTCGGCCTCGGGGGCCTCGGCCGGCTCGGGCTCGGCCTTCTCGAACACGTTGACGTAGGTGGCGCCGTCGGCCTGGCCGACCTTGGCGTCGGCGTTGTCGGCGAGGGTCAGGACCAGCTGGACACCTCCGCCGGTCCGGGTGCGGGTCGCCGACTTGATCCACTTGGGCGGCGAGGTCAGCAGACGCGCCACGTCGGGATCGCCCGGCATCGACAGCGTGAGGGTCTGCCCTTCGCGCCGGGCAGCGACCCGGCCGCCGATCTCGAGCCGGGTGAAGGTCTCCGCCTGCGCCACGCGCACGACCGGGCCGCCACGCTGGGTGGCGGCCTTGACCGCGGGTGCGGCGACCCCGGCGGGCGCGGCGACGCTGGCGATGCAGGCCGCGGCGACCCCGGATCGGAGGGCCTTCTTCAGCGTCATCGCCTATCCGGTCTTGGCCGCGGGCTCGGCCGCGGGCGCGGTCGGCGGCGCCGCCGCCGGGGCCGACGCAGCGGGGGTCTTCGCGGCGGCCTGCTGGGCCGGCGGGGCGCGCGGCGCCCTCGGCGCCGGCTTGGCGGCGGCCTGGCGCTTCGGCGCGGCCTTGGGCTCGGGCGCGGTCGGGTCGACGCTGGCCTTCGCGGGCGCGGCCTGGGCCTGGGCTGCGGCGGCGCTCGCCCTCGCGGCCGCGGCCTGGGCGTCCGAGTAGCGGCGGGCCAGGGCCTCGGTGAGCTTCTTGGCCTCGGCGGCCGGCATCTGCGCCACGATCGCAGAGAGCGCGCGCTCCTTCATCTTGGCGGCGATCGGAATACGGACGCTGTCGTCCAGCGCCGCCAGCCGGGGCGCGGCGTCCTTCGCCTTCATGCCCTCGAACACCTTCACCAGGCGGTCGATCTCGGCCTGCTCCTTGGCGTTGGACTGGTTGAGAAGTCCGTTCACCTCGGACTTCAGGCCGTTGAGCGCCTTGATCTTCGCGTCCAGCTTGGCCTCGGCGGCCGCCATCAGGGCGAGCTGGGTGTTGAGGTCGTTCTCGCGCGCGTCGAGCGCGCCGCGGCGGGCGCCAAGGCTCTGCAGCACCTGCAGCTCGGCCGGCGACAGCCCGGCCTGCTTCGCCAGCTCGGCGGCGGTGGGCGCGCACACCGGCTTGGGCGTGATCGACGCCGCCGGCAGGCCCGCGGAGGCCGCGTCCTTGGCGGCCTCGGGCTTCTCGCCCGCCTTGTCCTTGGCGTCGGGCTTGGCGTCCTTGCCGGCCTTCTCACCACCCTTGGCGGCCTCCTCGGCCCAGGCCTGCGCGCCGGAGACGAGGCTCGGCAGGTCGCGCGCGCCGGCCAGGGCGTTCACGGCCAGGACGCCGCCGATGGCGACGCCCACGAGCGGAAGGATGCGCGGAACGGACTTCAACGGCGGACTCCGGCCAGGCGGTCGAGGGCGAGCGGCGCGTCCTCGAACAGGTCATCGTCGATGCTGGGCTGCACGCGGCGGCCCGGCAGGGGCGCACGGCCGACCAGGGGTTCGGCGTCCAGGTCCGGCCTCGTCTGGGCGGCTTCCTGCGCGGCCAGCCTCTGGCGGGCCATGGTCAGCAGCGACTGCAGCCGATCCTCGCTGGCGGCGGCGCGCGGCGGCGGCGCGACGGCGGGCATGGCGCGGACGCTCCGCTCCGGCGTCGCCGAGGCCCGCGGCAGCTCGGGCGCGGCCGAGACCAGCTTCTCGAGCTTCTGGGCGAGCGCCCGGCCCTTTTCGATGCGGTCGGACAGGATGTCGGTGGCCTCGTCGGTGGCCGCGCGCAGGTCCGCGAGTCCCTGCTCCGCGCGGACCGCCGCGAGGTTCAGTTCCCGGACCGCGGCCTCGAAGCCTTCGTGGCTGTCCCGCAGCGCCTTGAGCCTGCGGTTCAGCCGCAGGCCCACAGCCATGGCGGCGATCAGCAGGCCGGCGAGAAGCAGGTTCATGCCGATGGCGATCAGGCTCATTGCGACCTCGTGACGGCTTGCTTGGCGGCTGGGGAAAGCGGCGCTTCGACGCGCACGGCGATGTGGGCGTTGCGGCGGCCCATCCGGCCGCGGGTGAGCGGGATCTGGCCGGCCCGCAGCTCGATCAGGCTGTCGGGCGTGGCGTTCAGCATCAGGGTGTCGCCGACCTTCAGCTCCAGCACCTTCTTGAGGCTGATCTGCTGCTCGTCGAGGACGGCGCGCACGTCCATCTGGGTCGTCCAGAGCTCGGTGGCGAGGTGGCTTTCCCAGATGTTGTCGCGGCCGAACTTCTCGCCCATGAACTGCTGGAGCAGCATCTTCCGGATGGGCTCGAGCGTGGCGTACGGCAGGAGGAGCTCGATGCGCCCCCCGCGGTCCTCCATGTCGATCCGCAACTTCACCAGGATGGCGGCGTTGGCCGGCCGGGCGATGGCGGCGAAGCGCGGGTTGGTTTCCAGCCGGTCCAGGGTGAAGTGCACGGGCGTCAGGGGCTCGAACGCCTCCTTGGCGTCGGCCAGCACCACCTCGACCATCCGCTGGACGAGCACGCGCTCGATGGTGGTGTACGGCCGCCCCTCGATCCGCATCGCCGCCGTGCCCCGGCGGCCGCCGAGCAGCACGTCGACGATGGAGTAGATCAGGTTCGAGTCGACCGTCAGCAGGCCGTAGTTGTTCAGCTCCTCGGCGCGGAACACCGACAGGATGGCCGGCAGCGGGATCGAGTTCAGGTAGTCGCCGAACCGGATCGAGGAGATGTTGTCGAGGCTGACCTCGACGTTGTCGGACGTGAAGTTGCGCAGGCTGGTGGTCATCAACCGCACGAGGCGGTCGAAGACGATCTCCAGCATCGGCAGGCGCTCGTAGCTGACCAGCGCCGAGTTGATGATGGCGCGGATGCCCGTCCGCTCGGCGATCTCGTCCTCGGAGAGGTCGAAGCCCAGCAGGCTGTCGATCTCGTCCTGGTTGAGGATGCGCTCGGCCGCCTGGCCCTCGTCGGTCTGGGCCGCGGACCAGTCCGGCTCGGCGCTCGCCGGGGCGCCCTCTTCGGTCGGTGTCTCGTTCTCTTCCGCCATGGCTCTCGGACGCAACAGGCGCGGGACGCGCGCTAGTTGATCAGCATCTCCTCGATGAGCACCGCATTGGCCCGCGACGGGGCGATGGCCAGGTTCACGCGGCGCAGGATCTCCATGCGCAGCTGGTAGCTGCCCTGGGATCCCGAGAGATCCTCCGGACGCAGCTCGCGCAGGAAGGTCTGGAACATGTCCTGGAGCCGGGGCATCGCCGGATCCAGCTCCTCGACGGCGCCCTCGTCGGGCAGCTCGAGCGTGAGCTTCAGCTTCAGGAAGGTGGGCTTGCCGTCGGCGGTCTGCATGTTCACGACCACGTCCGGCAGGGTGTAGAAGACGACGCCGTCAGGGCCTTCGCGGACCACGGCCGCGCCCTTCTCGCCTTCCTTGCCCTTCTCGTCCTTCTTCTTGTCCTTCTTTTCCTTCTTCTCCTTGCCCTTCTCGGCGTGGGCCTCGTCCGGCTTGGGCTTCAGGAAGATGAAGGCGGCCGTCCCGCCGCCCCCGAGGACGACGAGCGCCGCCGCGCCCGCGATGATGAGCATCTTGAGCGGGAGTTTCTTCTTGGCGGGGGCCTCGCCCTCCGCGCCTTCGGCGGCCTCCGGGGCTTCGCCCTCGGCCTCCTTCGGCTTCTTCTCCTTCTTCGCCACGCGTGCGCCCCCGTTGTCGGCGCGACCAGCAATGGCCCCGTTTAGTTAAGAAGCAGTTTTTAACAGGTCTTAACGGGCGCGAATCCTGCCCGGCAGAATCCGCCGCTCGGCCGCCGTTAACTTTCTTAGCTGTTGTTTTTTCGCGGCTTTTCAGTTGGCCCGAAGCTTGCACGCCAAACCGGCGAAACGTCGCACGCTTTCGGGGTCCTGATGGACAACGCCATCTACATCGGTCTCTCGCGCCAGATGCTCCTGCGTCGGGAGATGGACATCATCGCCAACAACATCGCCAACGTGGACACCACGGGGTTCAAGGTCGAGTCGCTGCTGCACAAGACCACCCCCGCCCCGCCGGCGATGACCCAGGGCGGCCCGCGGCCCATCAAGTTCGTCTCCGCCGACGGCGTGGCGCGCAACTTCGGCCAGGGCGCGCTGACCAAGACCGGCGGCGAGCTCGACATGGCCATCGAGGGCCAGGGCTTCTTCCAGGTGCAGACGCCGAACGGCCCGCGCTTCACCCGCGACGGCCGCTTCACGACCGACACCAACGGCCGGCTGGTCACCCAGGCGGGCTATCCCGTGGCGGACGAGAGCGGCGGCGAGATCGTGATCGATCCCGAGAAGGGGCAGGTCTCCATCGGCGCCGACGGATCGATGAGCCAGGGCGCCGAGCGCGTCGGCAAGGTGGGCATGTTCAAGTTCGCCAACGCCGGGGCGCTCGAGAAGGCCGGCGACAACCTCTACCGCAACGCCTCCAACCTCCAGCCCGAGCCGGCCGCCGACGTGGCGAAGCTGCGGCAGGGCCACCTGGAAGGCTCCAACGTCAAACCGGTCCTGGAGATCACCCGCATGGTCGAGGTGAGCCGGGCCTACGAAAGCACAGCCCGGATGATGGACTCTCAGGGCGACCTCACCCGTCGCGCGGTCGATCGCCTCGGCAAGCTGCAGTGAAGGACTGAAGACTGATGCAAGCGCTCCGCACCGCGGCCACCGGCATGGCCGCCCAGCAGATGAACGTCGAGGTCATCTCGAACAACATCGCCAACATGAACACGGTGGCGTTCAAGCGTCAGCGCGCCGAGTTCCAGGACCTGCTCTACCAGACCTTCGAGGCGGCCGGGACGCAGTCCTCCGACCAGGGCACGATCGTGCCGACCGGGGTCCAGGTGGGCGCGGGCGTGAAGGCGGGCGCGGTCTACCGCGTGGGCACCCAGGGCTCGCTGACCCGCACGGACAACCAGTACGACCTCGCGATCGACGGCCGCGGCTACTTCCAGGTGCTGCTGCCCTCCGGCGAGACCGCGTACACGCGGGCCGGCAACTTCTCGGTCAACGACCAGGGCCAGCTCGTCACCCAGGACGGCTACCAGGTGCAGCCGGCCATCGCGATCCCGAGCGACGCGGTGTCGGTGACCATCTCGGCGACCGGCCAGGTGCAGGTGCAGCAGGCGGGCCAGACCACGCCCAGCATCGTCGGCGTCATGGAGCTCGCCACCTTCGTCAACGACGGCGGGCTGCAGGCGCTGGGCGGCAACCTCTACAAGGAGACGGCGGCCTCGGGCGCGCCGACCACCGGCACGGCCGGTTCCACGGGCATCGGGACCCTGGTGCAGGGCTATACGGAAGCCTCCAACGTCGACGCGGTGGCCGAGATCACCGCCCTGATCGTCGCCCAGCGCGCCTACGAGATGAACTCGAAGGTCATCTCGACGGCCGACAACATGCTGGCCACGGCCAACCAGGTGAAGGCGTAAGCCATGAAGGCGATCGCGCTCGCAGCCGCCTTCTTCGTCGCCGCCGCGCCCGCCGTCGCGGCCGTTCCGGTCACGCTGAAGGCCCAGGCGCTGGACGACGACGGCGTCGTCACCCTGGGAGAAATCTTCGAGGGCGCCGGGGCCGCGGGCCGCACCCCCGTCGCCACGCGCACCGGCGCGTCCGTCATGCTCAACGCCCGCGCGGTGCGGGCGGCCGCCGCGCGCGCCGGCCTCGACTGGGCCAACGCCCAGGGCCTCGCCTCGATCGTCGTGGTGGGCGCCGCCCCCGGCGCGGTCGCGGCGCGCGGCAACGTCGAGGTGCTGACCTGGGCCCGTTCGATCGCCACGGGCGAGATCGTCCAGCCGCAGGACCTGATCTGGGCCAAGGTGGCCGCCGCCCCGGCCGACACGCCCTCGGACGCCGAGGCGCTGATCGGTCTCGCCGCCCGTCGGCCGCTGCGGGCGGGCGCGGTCGCCATGGGCCGCGACGTCTCGGCGCCGCAGGTGATCAAGGCGAACGACACGGTAACCCTCACCTACGACAATCAGGGCGTCTCGCTGTCCCTGCAGGCCAAGGCGCTGAGCGCCGGCGCCGTCGGCGAGACCATCAACGTGCAGAACGTCACGTCGAAGAAGACCGTCCAGGCCGTGGTCAGCGGACCCGGCCAGGCCGCGGTCGGACCGCAGGCGGAAGAGCTGAAGCTCGCCCGCTCCACCCGTTACGCCGCACGCTGAAGGACACCCACATGCGCCTGCGCCTCCTCGCCATCGCCGCCATGGCCCCCCTCGCCGCCTGCTCGACCATCAAGGAGGCCGTGAAGGGCCCGGAACTGGCGCCGGTGGGCTACCCCGCCGCGCTGGTCCCGCAGACCCAGCAGTTCGTCTCGGTGCGCGAGCCGTCGCCCCAGCCGGCCAGCGCCAATTCGCTGTGGCGCGTCGGCGCCCGCGCGTTCTTCAACGACCAGCGCGCCAGCCGCGTGGGCGACATCCTGACGGTGCAGATCGACATCGACGACAGCGCCAAGGTCACGAACTCGACGTCCAGCTCACGCACCTCGGGCGTGCAGGCCGGCGTGCCGCACCTGCTGGGCCTGGAATCCACCCTCGGGAAAATCCTGCCGGGCGGCTTCGACCCCGCGAACGCCATCGAGACCAATTCCGCGACGAACAACGCCGGGACCGGCGCGGTGAACCGGTCGGAGAAGATCAGCCTGACGATCGCGGCCGTGGTCACCGGCGTGCTGCCCAACGGCAACATGATGATCCAGGGCACCCAGGAGGTGCGCACCAACACCGACCTGCGCCAGCTCACCGTGGCCGGCGTCGTGCGGCCCGAGGACATCTCCTCGGCCAACACCATCCGCCACACCCAGATCGCCGAGGCCCGCATCAGCTACGGCGGCCGGGGCGACATCCATCGCGTGCAGAAGACGCCGGCGGGCCAGAGCCTGCTGGAGCGGTTCAGCCCGTTCTGACGGGCGGCCGCCTAGGCTTCAGGCGAAGATCGCCACCAACTGGCGCGCCGCGGCCACGCGGCGGCCGGCGGTGTCGAACACCTCCATCGCCTGCAGCGAATAGCCGTCGGCCGCCTGCTCGCTGGTCGACCGCAGCAGGCGCCAGTCCCCGGCCGAGCCGCCGATGGGCTGGAAGATGTCCAGGCTCCAGGTCGCCGTGCTGATCGGCGCCGGCTGGGCGAAGGCGATCATCGCGGCGGGCGGCGGAACGTCGGCCAGGGCCAGCAGCGCCAGCTCCACCTCGTCGCCGGCGTCGGCCGCGTGACGCACCCAGATCGCGACGTCGGGGTCCGCGCCGGGGGTCAACGGCCGGGCGCCGGAGGCCAGCCGGGCCTCGAAGTTGCCGGAGAAGCCCGGGGCGAAGCCGCCCTTGGGGAAGTAGTCCGGGCAGTCCTCGGGCGGGGGAACCGCCGGCGCCCGTGGCGCGTCGTGCCGCACGGCGCTCTCGCGCGCCGCTCCGTAGGTGAAGAGCGCCCGCGCAGCCATGCCGGCCTCGCCCGTGGCGTCGACGCTGACCACCGTGGCGGATCGCCCCTGCCGCAGGAGCGTGGGTTCGAACCGGATCCGGCCGCCGGCCGGACCCACAAGCGCCACCTGCGCCGAGCGCAGCGGCGGCAGCCCCGGATGAGCCCCCGCCGAGGCCGCCGCGCACAGGGCGGCGGTGATCCCGCCGTAGAGCGTGCGGCCCTGGCGCCAGCCCTCGGGCGCCTCGATCTCGTAGGCCGCGCCCGTGGGGGTCAGCGCAGCGATGACCTCTCGGAAGCTGGGCATCCGCTTTCGGGGCTCAGGCCCGCCGCCCGGCGACGCTGGCGTTGTCGGCGCCCAGCGCGGACAGGGCGCCGCGCACGATGCCCTCGGCGTCGAGGCCGGCCTGGGCGTACATCGCCTCGGGCTTGTCGTGGTCCTGGAAGATGTCGGGCAGCGTGAGCGTGCGGATCTTCAGGCCGCGATCCAGCGCGCCGTGCTCGGCGAGCGCATGCAGGACGAACGCCCCGAAGCCGCCCATCGAGCCTTCCTCGACGGTGATCAGCGCCTCGTGCTCGCGCGCCAGGCGCAGCAGCAGGTCCAGGTCCAGGGGCTTGGCGAAGCGGGCGTCGGCGACCGTGGCGGACAGCCCGCGGGCGGCCAGCATGTCGGCGGCCTTCAGGCTCTCGCCCAGGCGCGTGCCGAACGACAGGATGGCGACCGCCGTCCCCTCGCGCACGATGCGGCCCCGGCCGATCTCCAGCGGTTTGGCGAACTCGGGGATCGCGACGCCCAGGCCCTCGCCGCGGGGATAGCGGAAGGCGGACGGACGGTCGTCGATGGCGACCGCGGTGGCGATCGCCGCGGCGAGCTCGGCCTCGTCGGACGGCCCCATCACCACCATGCCCGGGAGCTGGCCCAGGAAGCCGATGTCGAAGGAGCCCGCGTGGGTGGCGCCGTCGGCGCCCACCAGACCTGCGCGGTCGAGGGCGAAGCGGACGGGAAGCCCCTGGATCGCCACGTCGTGGACGACCTGGTCGTAGCCGCGCTGCAGGAAGGTCGAATAGATCGCGCAGAACGGCTTCATGCCGTCGGCCGCGAGGCCGGCCGCGAACGTCACCGCGTGCTGCTCGGCGATGCCCACGTCGAAGGTGCGCTCCGGGAACTTCTGCCCGAACAGGTCCAGGCCGGTCCCCGACGGCATGGCGGCGGTGATGGCCATGATCTTGGGATCGCGCTCGGCGTGCTTGATCAGCTCCTGCGCGAACACCTTGGTGTACTGCGGCGCGCCGGGTTGCCCCTTGGCCTGCTGGCCGGTGACCACGTCGAACTTGACCACGCCGTGGTACTTGTCGGCCGCGTTCTCAGCCGGCGCATAGCCCTTGCCCTTGTGGGTGACCACGTGGACGAGGACCGGCTTGTCGTCGATCTTGCGGGCGTTCTGGAGCACGTGGACCAGGGCGTCCATGTCGTGCCCGTCGATCGGCCCGACGTAGTAGAAGCCCAGCTCCTCGAAGAGCGTGCCGCCGGTCACCATGCCGCGGGCGAACTCCTCGGCCTTGCGGGCCGCCTCGCGCATCGGCCGTGGGAAGGCCTTGGCCACCGACTTGCCGAGGTTGCGGATCGACTGGTAGCCGCCCCCGGAGACCAGCCGGGCGAAGTAGGCGCTCATCCCGCCCACCGGCGGGGCGATCGACATGTCGTTGTCGTTGAGGATGACGGTGAGCTGCTTGGTGGTCTCGCAGGCGTTGTTCATGGCCTCGTAGGCCATGCCGGCGCTCATCGAACCGTCGCCGATGACGGCCACCACCTTGTTCTCCCGGCCGTCGGCGTCGCGCGCGGCGGCGAAGCCCAGGGCAGCCGAGATCGACGTGGCGGCGTGGGCCGCGCCGAAGGGGTCGTACTCGCTCTCGCTGCGCTTGGTGAACCCGGAGAGGCCGCCGCCCTGCCGCAGGGTGCGGATGCGGCTTCGCCGCCCGGTGAGGATCTTGTGCGGATAGGCCTGGTGGCCCACGTCCCAGATCAGGATGTCCTGCGGCGTCTCGTAGACGTGGTGCAGGGCCACCGTCAGCTCGACCACCCCGAGGCCCGCGCCCAGGTGCCCGCCGGTCTGCGACACCGCATCGATGGTCTCGGCCCGCAGTTCGTCCGCCAGCTGCCGCAGCTGGGCGATCGAGAACTTTCGGGTGTCGGCCGGCGAGGAAACGGTGTCGAGCAGGGGTGTTTCAGGCAACGCTACGTCCTCGGGCTCAGGTGCGGCGCTCTAGCACGAAATCGACGCTCGCCCGCAGGAAATCAGCCCGCGGCCCGAACGCATCCAGGTGACTTTTCGTCTGGGACTTGAGCAGCCCGAGGCGCTCGCGCGCCGCCTCGACGCCCAGCAGCGTCACGAAGTTGGCCTTCCCCTTCGAGGCGTCCTTGCCGACGGCCTTGCCGACGGATTCCTCGCTGCCCTCCGCATCCAGCAGGTCGTCGACGATCTGGTAGCCCAGTCCCAGGTCGTGGGCGAAGTTCAGCAGGGCGTGCCGCTCGGCCTCCTGCGCGTGCGCCAGCACCAACGGCAGCTCGAAGGCGCAGGTGATCAGGGCGCCCGTCTTCAGCCGCTGCATCCGGGCCACGCCGCCCAGGTCGTCGCGAACGCCCAGCATGTCGATCATCTGGCCGCCCACCATGCCCCGCGCGCCCGCCGCGAGCGCCAGCTTGGCCACCAGCTCGGCCCGGACGCCGCCGTCGGGATGGGTGTCGGGGTGGGCCAGGATCTCGAAGGCGGCCGCCTGCAGGGCGTCGCCCGCCAGCACGGCCGTCATCTCGTCGTAGGCGCGGTGCACCGTCGGCCGGCCGCGGCGCAGGTCGTCGTCGTCCATGCAGGGCAGATCGTCATGGACCAGGCTGTAGGCGTGGATGCACTCGAGCGCGCAGGCCGCGCGCAGCACCGAGGTCTCGTCCAGGTCGAACATCCGCCCGGTCTCGAGGGCGAAGAAGGTGCGCAGCCGCTTGCCTTCGCTCAGCGCCGCATAGCGCATAGCCTCGGTGAGCCGCG
Source organism: Phenylobacterium sp. (assembly GCF_016793225.1). Classification (GTDB taxonomy): domain Bacteria; phylum Pseudomonadota; class Alphaproteobacteria; order Caulobacterales; family Caulobacteraceae; genus Phenylobacterium. The sequence goes on along the minus strand of NZ_JAEUMN010000042.1, from coordinate 14,945 downwards.
CCTCGGGCCCGTCGGCGCGCGGCAGCAGTTCGTCCAGCGCCACGGTGACCAGGTCGGCAGCCTCGGCCACCCGGCGGGAGAGATCCATCAGCCGAACTCGGCGGGTTCGACGCCGGGCGTCCCGCCGGCGCCCATGACGATCTTCTCGACCCGCAGGCTCGCCTCCTTGAGCTTCTGTTCGCAGTGCGCCTTCAGGGCGGCCCCGCGCTCGTAGAGCCGGATCGAGTCCTCCAGCGGCGCCTGGCCGGACTCCAGGCGGCCGACGATCTGCTCCAGTTCGGAGAGCGCGGTCTCGAAGCTCATGGCGGCGATGTCGGCGGGCTCGGACATGGCTGCTCCTTTAGGCGCGGGACGCCGGCGAATCCATCCCCTCAGCCGCGCTCGAACCGGCGCATGGACCAGTACTTGTAGCCCTCGCTCTTCACGAGCCGCCACCCGAGCCGGCGCAGGGAGCGGCCGATCATGTAGTTGAAGAAGCCGTGGGCCAGGACCACGACGTTCTCGCCTCCGGCGGCGAGGCCGATGAGCATGGCGGCGGCGCGGTCGGCGCGGATCTCGGCCTCGCTGCGCCGCTCCTGGCCCTCGTGGTGGTCGAAGAACCACCACCAGACGCGAGCGAGGAAGCCCCAGATCCGGGGCGACAGCCTCAGCCAGCGGGGCAGGTTCGGGGGCGGCAGCGGCGCCTCGATCAGCAGTTCGTGGCGCTCGAACACGCGCTCGCCGGCCAGGGTCTGGGCGCTTTCGACGGCGCGCAGGCGGGTCGACGACACCAGCGTCCCGCACTCGTCGACGAAGCGGCGCAGCGCCTCGGGCGGCGTCTGGCCGGGCAGCAGCCCGAGCAGTTCGTAGTTGGCCCAGAACGTGCGGTACTCGGACGCCGAGAGCCGCACCTTGCGCGACACGTGCGGCTCCCCGTGGCGCGCCAGGATGATCGCGCCATGCCGCAGCGGCGGGGCCGTCTTGTCTTCGGTCAGGACGCTGGCCATGGATCCGGAATGTGCACGGCCGGTGTTCGCCCCTACCCCTCGCCGAGGGCTCTGACGTGCGCGAGCGCCGAACGGCCCAGAGCCTGGAGGTCGTAGCCGCCCTCGAGGGAGGACACAACCCGCCCCTTCGCGCGCCGGTTGGCCACGTCGGCGATGGCCCGCGTCGCCCAGGCGAAGTCGGTCTCCTCCAGGCTCTGGCCGCCGCCGCCGACGGGGTCGCGGGCGTGGGCGTCGAAGCCGGCCGACACGAGAATCAGGTCGGGCGCGAAGGCGTCCACCCGCTCCATCAGCTGCTCGAACGCCTTGCGCCAGACCGCGGCCGGCGCGCCTTCGGGCGAGACCGTGTTCACGATGTTGTCCGGAACCGGCTCCGAGGGGTGCCCGGTCCCGGGCCACATGGGCCAGGACTGGATGGAGGCGAAGAACAGACCCGGGCGGCCGCCGAGCGCGGCCTGGGTCCCGTTGCCGTGGTGGATGTCGAAGTCGACGACGGCGACCTTCTGGAAACCCGACGCCTGGGCGACGCGCGCGGCCACCGCGACGTTCGAGAAGATGCAGAATCCCATCGGCAGCCCGGGTTCGGCGTGATGGCCCGGCGGTCGGACGGCGCAAAACGCACGGTCCGCCTTGCCGGCCGCCACGTCGCGCACAGCCTGGACCACGGCGCCCGCGGCGCGGCGCGCAGCGGTGAGGCTGCCCGAGGACATCGCGGTGTCGGGATCCAGCACGAGCCGGCCGCTGGTCGGCGCGCGCGCGGCGATGTCGTCCAGGTAGGCCTTGTCGTGCACCCGCAGGAGATCGGCCTCGTCGACGAGCGGGGCGTCGTTCGGCGCGAGGTCCAGGTCGGAGTCCGACAGGGCGTCGGCCACAGCCTTGAGCCGTTCGGGCCGCTCGGGGTGACGTTCGCCGGGCCGGTGGTCGAACATGTCGAGGTGGGTGTAGAGGGCGACGGTCATGCTGCATCCTAACCCAACTTCCGCCGCGGCGGGTCCTGTGATCCGGCGGGCGCGACCCGAGGACGCCGAAATCCTCGCCGAACTCGGCGCGCGCACGTTCAGCGACACCTTCGCCCACCTGTACGACCCGGCCGACCTCGCCGACTACCTGGTCGAGGCCTACAGCCTGGAGCGGACCCGCGCCGACCTGGCCGATCCGGCCAAGGCGCTGTGGCTGGTGGAGGATGGCGACCGCCCCATCGGATACGCGCTGGCCGGCCCATGCGCCCTGCCCCACGACGACGTCACGCCGGCCTGCGGCGAACTCAAGCGCATCTACTTCGTGAAGGATCGTCAGGGCGCCGGCGTGGGCGGACGCCTGTTCGCCGAGGTCATGGCCTGGCTCCAGGCCGGCGGACCGCGGGACGTGTGGATCGGCGTCTGGTCGGAGAACTACGGCGCGCAACGGTTCTACGAGCGCCACGGCTTCGCGAAGGTCGGCGAATACGGATTCAAGGTCGGCCGTACAGTGGACCGCGAGTTCATCCTTCGTCGAAGCGGCAATAGTTTTTCTGGCTAGCCGCCACAGTTCACGCATTTGCGACACATTCTTGCCGCAATCTGCACGAGCTCTAAGCTTTCATTGCTGCGATTTAACCTTTGTGCATCTTGGCGATACGGCCACCGTTTGGGACGTTGACCGGTATTCGGCGGGTCACGATATCGGCGGTGGGGATGCTGAGGATCGGTTACGTTCGGCTGCGGGACGCGAGCGCACACGACGACACCACGGCCCTCAAGGCCGCGGGCTGCCAGGTGGTGCGCGCCGAAGAGCCCGGCGGCGACGGTCAGACGCTGACCTCGATCCTGGAGTTCATCGGCGCGGGCGATGAGCTGGTGGTCACGCGCCTCGAGTGCCTCGCGCCCGGCGCGCGCGGCCTGCTCGACGCCCTGGATCGTCTCGAGCGCCGGAACGCCGCCCTGGTCGTCCTGCACCCGGCACTCACCAGCCGGGGCGAGAGCGGGCGTACGCTGCGCGCGGTCCTCGAGGCCGTCGCCGCCATCGAGCCCGCCGGCGGCGCACGTCGGCGCCGGCCTGCCGCCGCCGCCGACGAGATCCACGCCCTTCAGCGCGCCGGCGTCGGCCCGGTCGAGATCGCCCGCCGGCTGGGCGTCTCGCGCATGACGGTGTGGCGCAAGCTGAAGGCGGTCGAGGCGGCCGAGGCCTAGCCTCTCCGCTCGGCGCGGACGTAGTCGACGAACGCGCGCAGCGCCGAGGGCAGGGTGCGGCGGCTGGGGTAGTAGAGGAACGGGCCCGGGAAGGGTTCGGACCAGTCGGCGAGCACCTCCACCAGCCGCCCGCTCGCCAGGTGCGGGACCACGTAGCCGTCGAACAGCGCCACGAAGCCCAGCCCGTCCAGGGCCGCGCGGATCAAGGCGCCCGGGCCGCTGGCCACCAGCGGGCCCGTCGGCGAGACCCGCACCGTCTCCCCGGCCTTCTCGAATTCCCAGGGGGGCATGGCCCCGCTCGGGAAGCGATTGCGCAGGCACGGCCGCTCCAGGAGGTCGCGCGGATGTCGTGGCGCGCCGACCCGCGCGACCAGGTCCGGCGCGGCGGCGACCACGTATCGCTGGGGAGGCCCCAGGGACACCGCCACCATGTCCTGCGCCAGGCTCTCGCCCCAACGCACGCCCGCGTCGTAGCCCTCGGCCACGATGTCGATGAACCCGGTCTCGCTCACGAGTTCCAGGCGGACCGCCGGGTAGGCGGCCAGGAAGCCGGCGATCATCGGCGCCAGCACCAGCTCGACGGCCGGCTCCGGCGCATTGATGCGCAGCGGACCCGAGGGCTCGGACTGCGCCGAACGCACCTCGCTGACGGCGTCGGCGATCTCGGCCAGGGCAGGTCCCAGCCGCTCGAGGAGGGCCCTCCCGGCCGCCGTCGGCGCCACAGAGCGCGTCGTCCGGTTCAGCAGGCGCACGTTCAGGCGGGCCTCCAGGTCGCGCACCGCCTGGCTGAGGGTCGAGGCGGAAACGCCCAGCTCTACCGCCGCGCGGCGGAAGTTCCGGTGGCGAGCCACCGCGGCAAAACTGTCGAGCGCCGTAAGGTCCGAGCGTTGCATTGTTCGATGATCCGCACAGTTTGTGCGCGATTATGCCGGTTATCCGACTGAACGACGACCGCTATCTCGTCGCCCCAGGACGAAGATGGAGTCGAAGATGCACACGCGAACGCTGGGCCGGACGGGGCCCGAGGTGTCCGCCCTCGGCCTGGGCGCCATGGGGATGAGCGACTTCTACGGCGACGCGGACCGCGCCGAGAGCCTCGCGACGATCGCCGCGGCGGTGGAGGCCGGGATCACCCTCATCGACACCGGCGACTTCTACGGCATGGGCCACAACGAGATGCTGATCGGCGAGGCGCTGAGGACCCTGCCCCGCGACAGACTCGTGCTCTCCGTGAAGTTCGGCGGCCAGCGCGCGCCCGACCGCTCGTTCCTCGGGTTCGACGCGCGCCCGGCGGCCGTGAAGACCTCGCTCGCCTACACCCTTCAGCGGCTGGGCGTGGACCACATCGACATCTACCGGCCCTCGCGCCTGGATCCGAACGTGCCCATCGAGGACACGGTGGGCGCCATCGCCGAGTGCGTGCAGGCGGGCTGGGTGCGCCACATCGGCCTCTCGGAGGTGGGCTCGGAGACGATCCGGCGCGCCGCCGCCGTCCATCCCATCGTCGACCTGCAGATCGAGTACAGCCTGCTGGCGCGCGGCATCGAGGACAGCCTGCTGAAGACCACCCGCGAGCTGGGGATAGGGATCACGGCCTACGGCGTCCTGGTGCGCGGGCTGATCGGCGGGCACGGGCTGGGCCACCTGGACCCGGCGAAGGGCGACTTCCGCGCCCTCACCCCCCGCTTCCAGGGCGAGAACCTGACGAAGAACCTCGCCATCACCGAGCGGCTGCGGGCGGCGGCGCAGAGCGTGGGCCTGACGCCTGCGCAGGCGGCGATCGCGTGGGTGGCGGCCCAGGGCGACGACATCGTGCCCCTCGTCGGGGCCCGGACCCGAGCCCGGCTGGCCGAAGCGCTGGGCGGCATCGCGGCCAAGCTCATGCCCGAGCAGCTGGCGACGATCGAGGCGGCGGTCCCGAAAGGCTCGGGATCGGGCGACCGCTATCCCACGATGATGATGCCGTCCCTGGACAGCGAGCGCGGCTAGGGCGCTCTAGGCGAACCGGGCCAGCGCATAGGGGGACGGGTCGCACGCGGGCGTCCGGCCGAGCGCCAGGTCGGCCAGCATCTCGCCGATGGCTGGCGCGAACTTGAAGCCGTGGCCGGAGCAGGCCGAAGCGAACCACACGTTGTCGCGGTCCGGATCCCGGTCGATGACGAACTCCTCGTCCGGCGTGATGGTGTAGCCGCAGGTTCCGATCCGGTGCGCCGGCGCCAGCGGCCCCAGGAAGCGCTGCAGATGCCGCCGGACCCGCTCGGCCTCGGTGACGGGATCGACAGGATCGTCGTCGAAGCGGTGGAAGCCGGCCTTGACGCCCGCGCCCGCGAAATCCGGAAAGCCGTAGAGGAAGCCCTCCGGATCGTCGAAGGCGAAGGCGGGGAGCCGTTCCGGCCCCACCAGCTGCGGCCGCTCCGACCGGTACCAGCCGAGCACCTGCGGGCGGACGCGGAGGTGCGGCCCGAGCGCCGGGACCAGCTCGGCGATCTCCTGTCCCGCCGTGATCACGGCGGCCGCGGCCTGGATCTGCTCGCCGTCGTCCAGCACCACCGTGACGCCCGCGGCGGTGTCGCTCACCTGGCGGACGCCCACCCCACACAGCATCTCGGCGCCCCGGGCCGTCGCCGCGGCCAGCAGGCGACGGACGCCCAGGTCGGCCCGCAGCAGGCCCGCGCCGGGCTGGAGCGTGGCGGTCCAGCCGGCCGGCAAAGCAACCGCGGGAAAGCGCTCCCCGGCCTCGGCCGGCGTCAGCGGTTCTCCGGCAAAGCCCCCGGCCGCGGCGGCCGCGCGCGTGCCGGCCATCAGCGCGCCGTCGGGCGGCCCCGCCTCGAGCACGCCCACCCGCAGGAACACGGGCTCGCCGCCCTGCTCCAGGTCGTCCCACAGCTCCACAGACCGCCGGACGAGCGGCGCGTAGCCGGGGTTCTCGAAGTTCGACAGGCGGATCATCCGGCTCTCGCCCCACGACGAGCCGCCGATGTGGCCGGGCTCGGCCCGCTCGATCCCGATCACGGCGGCGCGCCGCGACAGGCTGGCCATCGCCGCCGCGCCCATCACGCCGAGCCCCACGACCACGACGTCGCAGGTCCGCGTCATGCGCCGCCCCGCCCGCCGGCGCCTCCCGCGCGCACTGGACATCGGGCGCCCGACGCCCCATCCTTCGCGTTCAAACGAACGTTCGACCCCAAGGGGCCCTCCCCCATGTTCATGCGCTTCTTCACCGAGCTCCGCGAAGCCAAGGTGCCGGTGACGCTCAAGGAATACCTCATCCTCATGGAGGCGATGGACAAGCAGGTCATCGACCGCACGGTCGACGACTTCTACTACCTGTCCCGCTCGGCCCTGGTGAAGGACGAGAAGAACCTCGACAAGTTCGACAAGGTTTTCGGCCACGTCTTCAAGGGCATGGAGAACCTGTCGGACGACGTGATCGCCGACATCCCCGCCGAGTGGCTGAAGCGGCTCGCCGACAAGTTCCTCACCGACGAGGAGAAGGCGCAGATCGAGGCCATGGGCGGCTTCGAGAAGCTGATGGAGGCGCTGGCCGAGCAGGCGCGCCGCCGCAAGGAAGGCCAGGACGGCGAGGACGGCGAAGGCCAGCGCGGCGGCCGGCCCGACGGGTCGAACCCCTTCGGCGCCAACGGCTACCATCCCGAGGGCATCCGCGTCGGCCAGGAGAAGGGCCGCCACGGGCGCGCCATCAAGGTCTGGGACAAGCGCGAGTACAAGAACCTCGACGACCAGGTCGAGCTGGGCACCCGCAACATCAAGGTCGCGCTGCGCCGCCTGCGCAAATGGGTCCGGGACGGCTCCGTCGAGGAGCTGGACATGGACAAGACCATCAAGGGCACGGCCGAGAAGGGCTACCTCGACATCAACATGCGGCCCGAACGCCGGAACAAGATCAGCGTGCTGCTGTTCCTGGATGTCGGCGGCTCGATGGACAGCCACATCAAGATCTGCGAGGAGCTGTTCAGCGCCGCGCGCTCGGAATTCAAGAACATGGAGTTCTTCTACTTCCACAACTGCCTGTACGAGGGCGTGTGGAAGGACAACCGGCGCCGGCATACCGAGAAGCTCAACACCTACGACATCCTCCACAAGTATCCGCACGACTACAAGGTTATCTTCGTGGGCGACGCGACCATGAGCCCTTACGAGATCACCTATCCGGGCGGCTCGGTGGAGCACTGGAACGAGGAGGCCGGCGCGGTCTGGATGGATCGGGTCAGCCAGATCTACGACTCGGTCGTCTGGCTGAACCCCACCGCCGAGCGGCACTGGGACTACACGCCCTCCATCGGCCTGATGAAGCAGCTCGTCGGCGACCGGATGTATCCGCTCACCATCGACGGGCTCGAGAAGGCGATGAAGGAGCTGTCGCGCTGAGCGCCAGCTTCGGCCTAAGCTGGCGGATGCACGAGGGATTCGCATGACCGATCCCCTTCTTCAGGACGCCGCCGAGACCGAGGAGGCCCAGGCCGCGACCAAGCAGGCGGTGTTCAACGCCGCCGAGCGCCTCTTCGCGCTGCACGGCTTCCAGAACGTCTCGGTGCGCGACATCACCGCCGAGGCGGGCGTCAACCTGGCCAGCGTGAACTACCACTTCGGGTCCAAGGACGCGCTGCTGTTCGAGATCTTCCGGCGGCGCACCAGCGAGCTCAACCGCGAGCGGGCCCGGATGCTGCACGAGGCCACCAGCCGCCACGGCGGCAAGCCGCCCGTCCGCGACATCCTGGAGTGCTACTTCGCCCCGCCCATGCGCTGGGCGGCGCCCGACAACGACCGCCGCATCTCGATGCAGTTCATCATCCGCGCCCGGTCCGAAGGCACGGCCGAGATGCGCGAGGTCCTGAAGACCGACGTCTCCCACCTCGAGCGGTTCGCCGGCGCGCTGATGGCGGCGCGGCCCGACCTGCCCAAGGAAGACGTCTACTGGCGGCTGCACTTCGTGCTGGGCATGGTCCACAACAACCGCTTCGCCGAGTTCGACCGGCTGCACCACCTGTCCGGCGGCCTGACTCGCGAGGGCGACGTCGAGGCGCTGCTGCGACGGATGCTGGACTTCGCCGAAGCCGGCTTCCTGGCCTAGGTGCGCCGGCTTCTCCTCGGCGCCTGCGCGCTGAGGTTCCTCGACGCCTTCGTCCTGATCTACCCGTTCTACACGGTGATGTTCGCCGAGCGCGGCCTGTCGGCGGCGCAGATCGGCCTGGTGCTCGCCGCATGGTCGCTGGTCTGCCTGGTGCTGGAGGTGCCCTTCGGCGTCCTGGCCGACCGCTTCTCCCGGCGCTGGCTGATGTCGATCGCCCAGGTGGTGCGCTGCGCAGGCTTCCTGGTCTGGCTGGCCTTCCCGAACTTCTGGGGATTCCTCGTGGGCCTCATGCTCTGGGGCATGAAGAGCGCCACCCTCTCCGGCGCCTTCGAGGCGGCGGTCTTCGACGACCTGAAGGCCCGCGGCCAGGAGGCCGAATACATCCGCGTCTTCGGGCGCACCCAGGCCGCGAGGTTCGCCGGCGTGGTGGCCGGGGCGCTCGGCGCGGGCGCGGCGGCGTCGCTGGGCTACGACGCCCTCATCTGGGCCAGCATCGCCACCGGGCTGGGCGCGGCCGCGGCGGCGCTGGCCCTGCCGCCCGCGCCGCGCCTCACCGCCGTCCGGCGGGGCGGCTACCTGGCGCACCTGCGGCGCGGCGCCGGCGAGGCGGCGAGGCTCCCCGGCGTCCTCGGCCTGCTCGTCTTCATCGCCGCCATGCAGTCCGTCGTCTCGGCGCTCGCCGACTACTGGCCGCTGTTCGGCCACGAGGTGGGCCTGCCCAAGCCGGCGATCGGCCTGTTCGTGGCGGCGATCTCGGCCGTCGGCGCCGTGGCCGCGGCCCTGGCGCACAGGCTGCGCGACCTGCCGCCACGGGTGCTGCATGGGCTGCTCATGCTGGCAGGCCTCGCGATCGTCGCCGCCGCCGCGAGCTACCGCGCATGGTCGGTCGGCTTCCTCATGGCCTTCGTCGGCCTCTACTGGATCGTGGACACCAACGCCGACGCGCGCTTCCAGCACGCCCTGCGCCCCGAGACGCGGGCGACCGTGGCGTCGGTGAAGGGCCTGACGATGCAGGCCTCCACCAGCGTGCTGATGCTGAGCTTCGGCCTGCTGGCGCAGCGGTCGACGTACCAATGGGCCTTCGCCGCCTATGGAGCCCTGCTGGCCCTGGTGGGCGCGGGCTTCGCGGCGTGGGGGCTGCTTCGCCTCCGGCGTCCCGGTCCGCTCTAGAGCGCGTTCCGAAAAGTGGGAACCGGTTTTCGGATCCGAACGCGCTCAAGTTATTGATCTAGAGCCTCATTTTCCCGTTCAGACGGTTCCGTCTGAACGGGTGAGGCTCTAGGCCGCCAGCGCCCAGGCGAACTTCAGGTCCTCCACGAACGCGTCGAACGCCTCCTGCTTGGCCTTCGCGTCCGGCACGCGCAGCAGGAAGGACGGGTGGTAGGTGACCACCCCCTGCGCCTGGTCGGGCAGCTGCAGCGCCTGCTGGCGCGCCTTGCCGATGGGCATGGCCTTGCCGAACACCGAGAGCACGGCGGTGGCGCCCAGGCAGACCACGACCCGCGGGCGGACGATCCGCCGTTCGGCGTCCAGCCACCAGCGGCAGGCGGTCACCTCGCCGGGGTTGGGGGTCTTGTGCAGACGCCGCTTGCCGGTCAGCTCGTGCTTGAAGTGCTTCACGGCGTTGGTGACGTAGGTCTCGGTGCGCGGGACGCCGGCGGCGGCGAGCGCGCGGTCGAACATCTGGCCCGCAGGCCCCACGAACGGATGGCCGGCGAGATCCTCCTGGTCGCCGGGCTGCTCGCCCACGAACAGCAGCCTGGCCCGTCCGGGCCCCTCCCCCGGCACGCCCTGGGTCGCGTCCTTCCACAGGTCGCAGCGGCGGCAGTGGTCCACCCCGGCGGCGATCTCGTCCAGCGTGACGGGCGCCTGACCGTCGTACGGGGCGTCGCGGCTGGCGCGGACCGCAGCCTTCACCACGCGGCGACTGGGTTCGGTGGGCGCGGAACGGACCATGTCGCTCGTGCGGGACTCGGCCTGGGCGATGAGTTCGGGAATGAGGGCGGCCTCGGGCAGGTTCCGCCAGTAGCGCTTGGGCATCTCCTTCTGCATCGCGGCCACCTTCAGGCGCGCCGGATTGAAGATCGAGGCGTAGTAGGTCTTCCAGTAGTCCTCGAGCGCGTCCTCGCGCGGCGCATCGGCGGGGTCCGCGCCGGGCGTGGCGGCCAGCTGCTTCAGGTCCCAGTGCACGCACACGTCCGGAGTCAGGATCGAAAAGCGCATGTTGGCGAAGCGCTTCACGAAGAACGGCGCGGTCGATTCCGTCACCCGGTGGGCCGGCTCGAACCAGGCGACATAGGCTTCCCCCTCCTCGTCGTGCACCAGCCGGAAGCGGACGAAGGCCTTCATCTTGTGCGCCGCGCGGCTCACTTCCCGCGCGTATCCGTTGGCCCGCGCCACCTCGGGGTCCGACAGGATGTGCAGGAGGTCGGGCTCGTCCTTCAACCGCCAGAGCAGGCGGTAGAGCAGGTCGAACCGCTCGTCCGACCGGTGCTGGATCACCTGCCGCGCCAGGTCGACGAAGGGCTTGGGGACAGTGAAGGCCGGCGGCGCCGCAGCCGGGGTCGCCGATGCGCTTCCCTCGCAGACGGCGACGCCGCCGGCGGACGTCGGGGACGCGAACAGATCCGCCGCCCCGTCGACGGTCCAGATCGCCTGGGACGGCGGGACGCCCTGGGCGCGCAGGTCGCGGGCCGCCGCGCGCCAGCCGTCGAAATCGGTCTCGTGGGCCAGCCGCACCACCGGCATCAGAACAGCTCGAGCTGCTTGGGCTCGACACGGGCGCGCAGGTCCGCGCGGTCGGTCAGGGCGCCGGGCGACCAGTCGGCGGCGACCAGGAAGGGCTTCAGCTTGGCGAGGCTGCGCGAGAGTCGGCCGATATCGGCAAGCTCCAGCCTCTTGTAGCGGCGCACCTCGAGGATGCGCCCCACCGCCTTCACGCCCAGCCCCGGCACGCGCAGCAGGCGTTGGCGGTCGGCGGTGTTCACATCCACGGGGAAGTCGCCGCGGTGCTTGAGCGCCCACGCCAGCTTGGGGTCGATCGCCAAGTCCAGGTCTTCGTCCTCGCCCGCGATCTCCGACCGGGAGAAGCCGTAGAAGCGCATCAGCCAGTCGGCCTGGTAGAGCCGGTGCTCGCGGATCAGCGGCGGCCGCTGCAGGGGCAGCCGCGAGGTGGCGTCCGGAATGGGCGAGAAGGCGGAATAGTAGACGCGGCGCAGGCCATAGGCGCCGTACAGCCCCTCGGCCCGTTTCAGGATCGCCCCATCCGCGGCCGCGTCGGCGCCCACGATCATCTGGGTGGACTGTCCGGCCGGGGCGAACCTGGGCGCGCGCGTCCGCCGCCCCTTCTCCTTCGACGCGCTCTCCGAAACCCGCACAGCGCCCATGGCCTTCTTGATGCCGACCACGTCCTTCTCGGGCGCGAGGCTCGCCAGGCTCTCGTCCTTGGGCAGCTCGATGTTGATGGAGACGCGATCGGCGTAGAGGCCCGCCTCGTTCACGAGCGCCGGCGACGCCTCGGGGATCACCTTGAGGTGGATGTAGCCGCGGAAGTCATGGACCTCGCGCAGCGTGCGCGCCACGCGGACGATCTCCTCCATGGTGTAGTCGGCGTTGCGGATGATGCCCGACGAGAGGAACAGGCCCTCGATGTAGTTGCGCTTGTAGAAGCCCAGCGTGAGGTCGACGACCTCGTCCACCGAGAACCGCGCGCGCGGCGTGTTCGAGCTGACCCGGTTCACGCAGTAGGCGCAGTCGTAGACGCAGAAGTTGGTCAGCAGGATCTTCAGCAGGCTGATGCAGCGCCCGTCCGGCGCATAGGCGTGGCAGATCCCCATCCCGCCATCGGTGGAGCCCACGCCCTTCCCGCCCATGGAGTCCCGCTTGCGGCTTCCCGACGAGGCGCAGGAGGCGTCGTACTTCGCGGCGTCGGACAGGATGGCAAGCTTGCGCTTGAGCGTCAGGGCGACCATGCCCGGAGCGTAATGTTCCAGTTTTGTTCACGCAAGCGCGGCCGTGGCGTTTCTTTCGCCGGGCGCTGCGTCGTCAAGGCAAGGCGCGGCCCTCGTCCGGGTCGAGGTCTCGGGCGACGCGCAGGCCCACGTCGGCGCGCACCTTGTCGTCCGGCACGGGGAAGCGGTTCGCGAGGCGCAGTTCGGCCGGGGCGCTTTCGAAGGAGCCGCCGCGCAGCACGCGCGCCTTGCAGCGGGCCGCCGTCTCGGGCGCGACACAGGCCGAGGTCCACTCCCACACGTTGCCCTCCATCTGGGCCAGGCCGAAGCCGTTCGCCGGATAGCCGGTCACCGCCTCCGGGTAGCCGCGGTAGGGCAGCACGGGAGAGCCGCGATAGCGGGCGGAGTGATCGTAGTTGGCCTGGCTGGGCGTGATGTCGTCGCCGAAGGTGAAGGCCGACGAGGCGCCGGCGCGGGCGGCGTATTCCCACTCCTCCTCCGTCGGCAGCCGGTACGCGCGGCCCGACCGGGCCGATAGCCAGGCGACGTAGGCCTGGGCGTCCTCGTACGAGATGTGGGTCGCCGGGATCAGCGGATTGGGATTGTCCTTCGACCAGTTCGGCCGCTTGCGGCACGCGCCGTCCAGCTCGCAGGCCGCCCACTCGCTCAGGGTCAACTCGAAGACCGCCAGCGCGAACGGCTTCGCGACCCGCACGGAACGGACCAGGGGCTCGTCGCGGCCCCGGGCCTCCTCGCTGGCCGGCGAGCCCAGGAGACCGTCGCCCGCCGGCACCACGCGCATCCAGGGACAGTTGGCGCAGTCGTAGAAGCGCTGGCCATCGGCCTGCGGGCTGCAGCTGACGAAGCACGGCGGATCGCCCTGCAGACCGTAGTCGAACGTCGGCTTCTGCCAGGCCTTCGCCCCCGACCCGAGCGCCACGCGGTCCGAGACCCGCTTGAAGACGTCGGCGACGTTCTGCGACGGGCGGCGGATCTCCTCGGCCAGGATGCGGCTGAACACGCCGGAGTCGAAGGCGAGCTGATCCGGGCTGGTGGAATAGGCCACGAGGTAGCCCTGATCCGGCCGCCGCTGCGCGGGGGCGTAGCGCGTCAGGCCCTTGGAGCCCGTCGGCGCGGCCGCCGTGGCGACGTCGATGCGCAGGCCCTTGGACGCCTCGGCCTCGGCGGGCGGCGCGGCGAGCGGGCTGCGGCACATGTCCAGGATCACCACCACCGTGCGCGCGCCCGCGCCGAGGAGCTGGTCGGTGATGGCGGTGCGGGTGACGAGGCCGGGCTGGACCTCGGCCCCCTGGTCGATGGGGAGCAGCGCGCCGTTCCCGCCGCTGCCGAGGGTCACGCCGTGGCCGGAGAAGTAGACCACCCCGAAGGCCTCGTCGCCCGCGCGCGCCAGCGCCGCCGCGAAGTCGGCGAGCTCCTGGCGAAGCTGGGCGTCCGTCAGGTCGCGGCGCGGCCGCACCGCGCCGGCCCCGGAGGCGTCGACGAACTTGGCCGTCGTGAGCGCGGCGGCGATGGCGTCGCCGTCCCTGGCCGCGTTGGGCAGGGCCGGCAGGGTCCTGTAGCCGCTGTTGGCCACGACAAGGGCCAGCCGGGGCGGCGCTGCGGCCTGGGCGGCGCCCGCAGCGCCGCACCCCACGGCAAGCACCATCACGAGCGACGCCAGGGCGCGCCACACCGCTTCGCAGAACATCGATCCCCCAAGTTCCCGCAGCCCCCGATCGGCCGCTCTACTTCACGTGACAAGCAACAAACAACCCTGTCGCAACGTCAACCCTTTCTGACCGCAATCATCGTTAACTTCTGATTCACGAATACAATCATAACTCCGATATGTGAACTTCACGAAGGTCGCTCTTTTGCAGAAGACCCTACAAACGGCTATTTCAATAGCGCTTCTGTCAGTATAGCGCGTCGCCCCTCTTGCTTTGGGGGCACTCTCATGGATCTCAGTAAGCGGGCGCTTGGCGCCTGCGTCGCCGCATGCGGCCTCACCGCAGGCGGAGCGGCTCATGCGCAGTTCTTCGACCTGGACGTGAAGACCCAGCACAGCGCGTACGCGCCGGGGATGCCGCAGGTCTACTCCAGCACCGCCACCACACAGTCCAACGGCCAGCCGACGGTGTTCGGCGGCGCGGCGGTGACGCAATGGTCGCTGGAAGGCTTCTTCCTCAACGGCGCGCGGGCCAACGGCGTGACCCTCGGGCCAAACGACCCCACGATCCAGCAGGTGCTGGCGTCCGAGCCGAACGCCCGGCTGATTCCCGGCTCGCCCGGCCGCAGCCACAGCCTGGCGATCCGCGCGGAATCCGTGAGCGCCCTGACCGACGCGACCTTCGACGTCGAGAACTTCGACCTGGTCAGCCGGTGCCGCGTGAATCCCGCGTTCAACGACCGTCTCGGCCTGCCGGCGGGGGCCGTGGTCAGTCCCTGTGACTCCGTCGACGCCACGCTCAAGCTGAACGGGCTCACCTTCCGCCTCACCTCCCCGGAAAACTCCATCGCCCTCAGCTTCGCCATTCCGGAGGTGGGCTATGCGTTCACGGCCAGCCCGAACGTGGCCACCGGCCTCGACCCCTTCGTGGATCGCGCGGATTCGCGGCGCGAGCTGGACCGCAACTTCTTCGCCAGCGGCAAGGCCCCGATCGTCGTCGCGCGCCTGCTGGGCCAGCCCGACGGCTTCGTCCTGCGGGCGGGCGAGCTGCCGAACCTCGGCGACGCGCTGACCGGCTCGCTA
>NZ_JAEUMN010000164.1 GCF_016793225.1 Phenylobacterium sp. | reverse complement strand
GCTCGACGAGCTCTACAAGCCGCCCCATCCGCTGACCGTGGCCAAGGACATCGGCTGGATCGACAAGCACGGCCGCCGGTTCATCGAGCTCTCGCCCTTCGTCGCCCTGGCGACCGTGGGCGCGAACGGCGCCGTCGACGTCTCCCCGCGCGGCGGCGGACCGGGCTTCGTCCACGTGGCCGAGGACGGGAAGAGCCTCCTGATGCCCGATCGCCCGGGAAACAACCGCCTGGATTCGCTGCGCAACGTGGCCGAGGGCTCGGGCGAGGTGGGGCTGATGTTCATGATCCCGGGCGTCGACGACATCTACCGCGTCAACGGCCGCGCGAGCCTGGTGGTCGACGACGCGCTCGCGGCGGGCTTCACCGAGTTCGGAAAGGTCCCGAAGTCGCTGCTGCGGGTCGAGGTGCGCGAGGCCTACCTGCACTGTCCCAAGGCGCTGATGCGCGCCGATCTCTGGGGCGACAGCCACCGCGTCGATCGTTCGACCCTGCCGTCGCTCTCGGACATGATCACCGAGCAGCTGGGTGTTGAACGGCCGAAAGCCACCCATGCCGAGCAGGTGGAGAGCCTTCGCCAGACCCTCTGAAGCCGCGCGATGCGACCCGGCGCGCCGTTTGCTCGCCACAAGTCGTAGTGTAGATAGCGACTCTTACGCGTTGGGGCGCGCGCCGGTCTTGAGGTGAAGGTGTACTTGGTCCGCAAATCCAGTCGCGTCGTGCTCGTGGCCGCAGCGTGCGCGCTCGCCCTGTCGGCCTGCTCCGGCAACAAGAAGAACAAGCCGCGCCTCGCCTACGAGGAACGACCCGTGGAACTGCTGTACGCCACGGGGGCAAACCGGCTCGACCGTCGCCAGTGGGCCCAGGCGGTCGCCTACTTCCAGGAGGTCGAGCGTCAGCATCCGTATTCGGAATGGTCGCGCCGCTCGATCCTGATGCAGGCCTACGCCCACTACGAGTCGAACGACTACGCCGAGGCGATCGGCGACGCCGACCGGTTCATCCAGCTCTACCCGGGCAACCCCACCGCCGCCTACGCCCACTACATCAAGGCCATCTGCTACTTCGAGCAGATCGTCGACGTGAACCGCGACCAGGCCGCCACCGCCCAGGCGCTGGAAGCGCTGCGGGACGTGGTGCAGCGCTATCCGCGCACGGAGTATGCGTCGGACGCCCGGCTGAAGATCGACATGGTCAACGACCAGCTGGCCGGCAAGGACATGACCATCGGCCGCTGGTACCTGCGCAACGGCGACACCCTGGCCGCCGCCAACCGGTTCAAGACGGTGGTCGATCGCTACCAGACCACCAGCCACACCCCGGAGGCGCTGTACCGCCTGGTCGAGACCTACCTGACGCTGGGCCTGCTCGAGGAAGCCAAGCGGAACGGCGCGGTGCTCGGCTACAACTACCCGGGCGATCCCTGGTACAACGACGCCTACAAGCTGCTGACGTCCAAGGGCCTGCGGCCCGCCGTCGAGCCGAAGTCGGGCGGGCGGGGCTTCATGCGGCTGCCGTTCACCAAGGACAAGCAGCAGACGGTGAAGCCGCCCGCGGTCGCCGCGGCGCCTGAATCCACGACCGAAGCGGCCACCACGGCCGAGGCGCCGGCGCCCGCCGAGACCGCCGCCGTGGACGCGCCCAAGAAGAAGCGCTTCCGGCTTCCCTTCACGAAGAAGGACTAGGCCTTCAAAGGGGGCCGATTCCCGGCGACATTCCCCGCCATGCTGATCGGTCTGCAGATCCGCGACGTGGTGCTGATCGAGGCCCTCGACCTTTCGATCGGGCCGGGCCTGACCGCGCTCACGGGTGAGACCGGCGCGGGCAAGTCGATCATCCTGGACGCCCTGGGCCTGGCCACCGGGGCGCGCGGCGACGCCGGCCTCGTGCGGCGCGGCGCCTCGCAGGCCGTGGCGACGGCGGTGTTCGCGCCGGCGCCGGCGCACCCTGTGTGGGACCTGCTGGAGGAGAAGGGGCTCGCCTACGCCCGCGACGAGGACCTCGTCCTGCGCCGCACTCTGTCGGCGGATGGCCGCAGCCGCGCCTTCGTCAACGACCAGGCCACGGGTGTCGGCGTGCTCAAGGAGCTGGGTGAGGCCCTGCTGGAAGTGCATGGCCAGCACGAGACCGTGGGCCTGCTGGACGCGCGCACGCATCGCCCGCTGCTGGACGCCTATGGCGGCCTGGAGGGGCAGGGGCGGGAGGTCGCCCACGCCTGGACCATGTGGCGCGAGGCGCAGGCCCGGGTCGAGGCGCTGAAGGCCGACGCGGCCCGCTCGGCGGCTGAGGTGGAGGAACTGACCTTCCGGCTCGCCGAGCTGGATCGGCTGGACCCCCGCGAGGGCGAGGAGGCGGCGCTCGCCGAGGAGCGCGCCGTCCTGGGGGCGGCCGAGAAGGCGCTCGCCGACATCGGCGCGGCCCGCGAGACCTTCGACGGCCTGGGCGGCAAGGTCGCCTCGGCGATCCGGGCGCTGGAGCGCGCCCGCGACCGTGCGCTCAGCGCGGGCGCCGGGGCGGAAGGTCCGGCCGTCAGCCGCCTCGCCGCCGCCGCCGAGGCCCTGGACCGTGTGCTGAGCGAGGCCGCGGAGGCCGAAGCGGCGATCGACGCCGCCGCGGAGGCCTTCGACTTCGAGCCCGACCGCCTGGAGAAGGCCGAGGAGCGCCTGTTCGACCTGCGGGGCCTGGCCCGGAAGCTCAACGTCGCCGTGGAAGGCCTGCCGGCGCTCAGGGCGAAGTTCGCCGAACGCCTGCGCGCCGTGGAGTCGGCCGAAGGGGCGCTGAAGGCCGCGGAGGCGGCGGCACGGGACGCCCGCGGGGCTTACCTCGCTTCCACAGAGGTCCTGAGCCGGGGCCGCGCGGACGCCGGCGAACGCGTGGCCGGGGCGGTGATGGCCGAGCTCTCGCCGCTCAAGCTGGACAAGGCCCGCTTCCGGGTCGCCGTCGAGCCGCTGCCCGAGGAGCGGGCCGGTCCGAACGGCCGCGACCGGGTCGCCTTCGAGATCGCCACCAATCCCGGCGCCCCGTTCGGCGACCTGGGCGCCATCGCGTCCGGCGGCGAACTGGCCCGCTTCGCCCTGGCGCTGAAGGCAGCGCTGGCGGGACGCGGCGCGGGTCCCCAGCCGCTGATGATCTTCGACGAGGTGGACCAGGGCGTGGGCGGGGCGGTGGCGGACGCGGTGGGACTGCGGCTCAAGCGCCTGGCTTCGGCCGCGCAGGTGCTGGTGGTCACCCACAGCCCGCAGGTCGCTGCCCGCGCCGAGGCCCATTGGCGGATCGCCAAGGCCGGTGACGGCGAGCGCGTGCGGACGACCGTGGAGGTGCTCTCCGCCGCCGACCGCGAGGAGGAGATCGCCCGCATGCTCGCCGGCGCCCAGATCACCGACGCCGCCCGCGCCGCCGCACGGGCGCTGATGGACGCCTGACCGGGCGAGGCGGAACTTCCGGGGTGCTGGCCTGTTGGTGGGGCCCGCCTCAGGAAACACCCATGCCTGCCTCCCGCAACGTCGGCCGCCGGGCCGGCTATGCCGCCGCGATCGCCGGCGGCCTCGCTGCGCTCGCCCTCACCAACCATCTGATGGCCCGAAAGGCCGAAGCGCGGCATCCGCCCCGGGGCCGCTTCGTCACGGTCGGCGGCGTGCGGCTCCATTACCTCGAGGCCGGCGAGGGGCCGGCGGTCGTCCTCGTGCACGGCGTCGGCGTCATGGCCGAGGACTTCGCGCTGAGCGGCCTCCTCGAGTCCCAGGCCCGCAACGGGCGCGTCATCGCTTTCGATCGCCCTGGCTATGGCTACTCCGAGCGCCCCCGGGGCCGATCCTTCACCGCGCGCGACCAGGCGCGGCTGCTGCTGGACGCCATGACGGCCCTGGGCGTGGAGCGGGCGTTCGTCGTGGGCCACTCCTGGGGGACGTTCGTGGCCGCGCACATGGCGCTGTTCGCGCCCGACCGCGTGACCGGGCTGGCGCTCGTCTCCGGCTACTACCGGCCCACGCCGCGGCTCGACTCGGTCGCGCTGGCCGGACCGGGGCTGCCCGTCGTGGGGGACGTCCAGCGCTTCACCTTCGCGCCGCCGACGGCGAGGCTGCTCACGCCGGCGATCCTGAAGCACCTGTTCGCCCCCGCGCCCGTGGCCGGGCGCTTCCGGCGGGAGTTTCCGATCCCGCTCACGCTGCGGCCTTCGCAGCTGCGCGCCAGCGCCGCGGACTCCGGTCGGATGGTCCCGGAGGCCAAGGTCCTGCAGCACCTGCTGCCCGGGCTCGCGACGCCGACGCTGGTGATGGCCGGCGCCGGCGACCGGCTCATCGACCCCGCGCACCAGTCGCAGTGGGCCGCCCTCCAGGCCCCCGACGCGACGTACGTGAGCCTGCCGGGCGCCGGCCACATGGCCCATTACAGCGCCGACCTGCGCCTGCAGGCCGAGATCCAGGGCTTCCGCGCACGGGTGGACGCCGGACGGACGCTGTCGGCGGCCTGACCGCGCCGTCACCCGGCCCGCGCCGCCGGAGGAGGGTTCCGCCCGGGCGGCGGAGCGGGTTAGACGTTCGACATGGCCAAGGACGTCGCCGCCCTCACCGAAGCTGAAGCCGTCGAGGAGCTGACGCGCCTCGCGGACGAGATCGCGCATCACGACATCGCCTATTTCCAGCACGACGAGCCGGCGATCAGCGACGCCGACTACGACGCGCTGAAGCGTCGCAACACCGAGATCGAGGCCCGCTTCCCGCACCTGGTGCGCGACAACTCGCCGTCGCTGCGGGTGGGCGCGGCGCGGTCCGAGCAGTTCGCGCCGGTCGAGCACGGCGTGCCCATGCTGTCGCTGGACAACGCCTTCTCGGACGAGGACGCGCTGGAGTTCGACGCGCGCGTGAAGCGGTTCCTGCGGCTGGACGAGGAGGTCGCCTACACCGCCGAGCCGAAGATCGACGGCCTGTCGTGCTCGATCCGCTACGAGAAGGGCCTGCTGGTCCAGGCGGCGACGCGCGGCGACGGCCGGGTGGGCGAGGATGTCACCGCCAACATTCGGACGGTCAGGGACATTCCGCACCGGTTGGCGGGTTCGGGCTGGCCCGACGTCGTCGAGATCCGCGGCGAGGTCTACCTGGGCCACGCTGAATTCGCCGCCCTGAACGCGGCCGCCGAGGCGGCCGGCCAGAAGACCTATGCCAACCCCCGTAACGCCGCCGCCGGGTCGCTGCGGCAGATCGATCCGAAGATCACGGCCCAGCGGCCGCTGCGGTTCTTCGCCTACGCCTGGGGCCATGTGAGCGCCCCCTTCGCGGAGACGCAGTGGGAGGCGTTGCGCAAGCTGAAGACCTGGGGCTTCCCCGTGACGCCGCAGTCGCAGTGCGTGAAGGGGCCGGAGGGACTGCTCGAAGCGTACCGCAGGATGGAGGCCGAGCGGCCGCACCTGGGCTTCGACATCGACGGCGTGGTCTACAAGGTCGACCGCCTCGACTGGCAGGGCCGCCTGGGCTTCGTGAGCCGCGCGCCGCGGTGGGGCGTGGCGCGCAAGTTCCCGGCGGAGCAGGCCCGCACGGTGCTGGAGGCCATCGACATCCAGGTGGGGCGCACCGGCGCCCTGACGCCCGTGGCGCGCCTCACGCCCGTCACGGTGGGCGGCGTGGTGGTGACCAACGCGACCCTGCACAACGCCGACGAGATCGCCCGGCTGGACGTGCGGGTGGGCGACACGGTGGTGCTGCAGCGCGCCGGCGACGTGATCCCGCAGATCGTGCGGGTGATCCCGGAGGAGCGGCCGTCCGGCGCGGAGTCCTTCGCCTTTCCGCACGTCTGTCCATGCCCGCTGCACACCGAGGTGGTGCGGGAGACCACGGCCTCGGGGGCCGAGACCGTGGTCCGCCGCTGCTCGGGCGAGTTCGCCTGTCCCTTCCAGAAGCTCGCGCACCTGCGCCACTTCGTCAGCCGCCGCGCCTTCGACATCGAGGGCCTGGGGGAGAAGCAGCTCGTGCTCTTCTCGGAGAAGGGCTGGCTGAACTCCCCGGCCGACATCTTCCGGCTGCACACGCGGCGGGACGAGATCCTCGCCATCGACCGGTTCGGCGAGACCAGCGTCGGCAACCTGCTGCGCAACATCGAGGAGCGCAGGTCGATCCCGCTGGACCGCTTCATCTACGGCCTGGGCGTCCGCCACATCGGGGAGACCACCGCGGTGGTCATGGCGCGCGGCTACGGCGGCGTGGACGCCTTCCTGGAGGCCATGGACAGGGTCGCCGCGCGCGATCCCGAGGCCGTCGAGGAACTCGACGCCATGGACCAGATCGGCGACGCGGTGATCGAGGCCGCCGCCGCCTTCTTCGCCGAGGACCACAATCGGGCCATGGTCCAGGACCTCAAGAGCCAGCTCCAGGTGCTCGACGCCGAGAAGCCCAAGACCGACACGGCGGTGGCGGGCAAGACGGTCGTCTTCACCGGCAGCCTGGAGCGGATGACCCGCGACGAGGCGAAGGCGCAGGCCGAGCGGCTGGGCGCCAAGGTCTCGGGATCGGTGTCGAAGAAGACGGACCTCGTGGTGGCCGGGCCCGGCGCGGGGTCGAAACTCAAGACCGCGACCGAACTGGGGATCCAGGTCATGACCGAGGACGAGTGGATCGCCCTGGTGGACGGTGGGGCGCCGTGAGCGGGGCGGTCTCCAGCGATCAGCAACTGGCCATCGGCTTCGAGCGCCTGCGCTGCGGGTTCCTGAACCAGGCCGAGCTGATCTTCCTCGACCTCCTGGCGCGCGAGCCGGCCAATGCCACGGCGTTCCGCCTGCTGGGGGTCAGCCGGTGCAAGATGGGACGCCTGCCCGAGGGGGTTGCGGACCTGCGCCGGGCGGTCGAACTGTCGCCGGACACCGAGGTCTTCTGGAACGACCTGGCCGCGGGGCTACGCGAGATGGGCGACCTGCCGGGCGCCCAGGCCGCCTACGCCCGGGCGGGAGCCTTGCGCGACCCCAGGCTCGCGCCGCTGATGCCGATCGAGACGCTGGTCTTCGCGACCGATCGGGCCGTGCACACCTTCCAGCACTTCGACTACCCCTACACCGCGCGCATCCGGTACGGCGCCGGCCACCCGCCGCACGCGCGACTGGCCGAGATCATCGGCGCGGGACGGGACCGCTACGCGGCGCTCCTGGAACAGATGGCCAGGATCCAGCCCGACCTGGCGGAGATCCCGTTCGGCGGCACGGGCGAGGAGCTGACGCCCTACTGGCTCAACGCCTGGTACCCGACCCTGGACGGCATGGCGCTGACCGCGATGCTGCGCTCGCTCAACCCGGCGCGCATGGTCGAGATCGGGTCGGGCATGTCGACCAAGTACGCCCGCAACGCCATTCGGACCTACGGACTGCGCACGCGCATCACCTCGGTCGATCCGCAGCCGCGGGCCGATATCGACCAGCTCTGCAACCATGTCATCCGCAAGCCGCTGGAGGCCTGCGCGCCCGAGATGTTCGACGCCCTCGGGCCGGGGGACATCTTCTTCCTCGACAGTTCGCACCGCGCCTTCCAGGGCTCGGACGTCACCGTCTTCTTCCTGGAGATCCTGCCGCGGCTGAAGCCGGGCGTGATCGTGCACATCCACGACGTCTACCTGCCCGACGACTACATCTCGGGCCACGTGCACCGCATGTGGAACGAGCAGTACCTGCTGGCCACGGCGCTGTTGTTCGGGGCCGAACGGTTCGAGATCCTCTTCCCGACCTGGTTCGTCTCCCGCGACCCGGCCTTGCGGGCGCAGGCGCGGGCGGCGGTGTGCCGCGGCGCCCTGGAGACCCTGGACCTCTACGGCGCGTCCTTCTGGATGCGGGTGCGAGGCTGAGGCGGGGCTTCCCTTCCGTGCGGTGAGCCGTGGTCCGCTCGGGGTCTCGCGCCGGAGGACCCATGAGCAACGCATTCGAGACCGCCTGGACCTGCTTCGACGTCACCCTCGTCGGCAAGGTCGCGCACATCCGCCTGAACCGGCCCGAGGCGTTCAACGCGATGAACCGCGCGTTCTGGAGCGAACTGCCGGCCATCGTGCGCGACATCGACGACAACGCCCGCGCCCGGGCGATCGTCATCTCCTCGACCGGCAAGCACTTCTCCGCGGGGATGGACCTGCAGAACTTCGCGGGCGTGGGCGAGGGGGGCGGGCATGGGGGCGACCGGTGGTCGGCGGCCGAGGCCTCGCGCCACCACCTGCGCTCGCTCCAGGACACCTTCTCGTGCCTCGACGAGGCGCGCGTCCCGGTGATCGCGGCGATCCAGGGCGGGTGCGTGGGCGGCGGCGTGGACCTGACCAGCGCCTGCGACATCCGCTACGCGAGCGCCGACGCCTTCTTCTGCGTGCAGGAGATCAACATCGGCATGACCGCCGACGCGGGCACCTTCCCGCGGCTGTGCCGCCTGATCCCCCAGGGCTGGGTTCGCGAGCTCGCCTACACGGGCCGCCGCCTGCCGGCCGCGCAGGCGCAGGCGATCGGATTGGTCAACGCCGTCCTGCCAGACCACGAGGCGGTGGTGGCGCATGCGCTGGCGACGGCGGCCGAGATCGCCGGCAAGGCTCCGCTGGCCGTCGCGGGCTCCAAGGTGATGATCAACTACGCCCGCGAGCACGGGACGGCCGCCTCGCTCGATTACCTGGGCGTCTGGCAGGCCGGCATGTTCGCCGGACCGCACATGGCCGAGGCCTTCAAGGCCAGGCAGGAGGGCCGCGAGCCGCAGTTCCCCGACCTGGTCCCGGTCCGCCGCGGCATGTGACCGGCGGCGGCCGCCGCCTCAGGGCGTGCGGGCCGTGACGATCCAGGTGGCGGAGTCGAGGCGCAGCCCCTCCGGGCCCACGTGGGGGGCCAGCGCGGCGCGCACGGCGTCGATCACCACCCCGGCCTTGTCGGGGTTCTCGCGCAAGAGGCCGCCCAGCGGTCCGACCTTGAGCGCGAGCCCGACCGAGGTCTCCAGGTCGCCCGCGCCGACCTTCTCGGCGTGCGGCGTGAGCGCGACGTCGCGGAAGCCGGCGTCCGCGAGGATGCGGCGCAACCGGTCGCCGTCGGCGAACGCGAAGGGGCCCGGCGCCCCCGGCGTCGGCGGCGCGGGCGGCGGCACGTGCGCCAGGGCCGCCTGCATCGGCAGGGTCATGATCGGGTTCTCCGACGGATCGCGCCAGCAGATGAAGGCGAGCCGGCCGCCGGGCTTCAGCGCGCGGCGCAGGTTGGCGAAGGCCGCGACGGGATCGGCGAAGAACATGACCCCGAAGCGGGAGAAGAGACCGTCGAAGGCGCCGGCCTCGAAGCCGTAGGTCTGGGCGTCGGCCTCGACGAAGCGCACCCCGGCGACGCCCTCCGCCCGCCGACGCGCCACGTCGAGCAGCGTGCCCGAGATGTCGAGCCCGGTGACCGATCCGCCGGGGGCGACGCGGCCTGCGAGCTCCAGCGTGGTCTCGCCTGCGCCGCAGCCGACGTCGAGGATCGCCTCGCCCGGCTTCGGGTCCAGCGCGGCCATCGCCGCCCGCCCGAGCGGGGCGAGCTGGCGATCGAGCGGCGCCTGCATGGCGGCCCAGGTGGGGCCGGCGCTCAGGTTCCAGTACTCGGCCTGCGCGGCGTTGGGCTCGGTCATCAGAGAGGCTCCGTCACGGCTTCAAGCCAGGCCCGCACCTCGGGTTCGAGCAGCGGCCCGATCTGGTCGCGCACCCGGGCGTGATAGGCGTCGAGCTGGGCGCGCTCGGCGGGGGTCAGCATGTCGGCCACGATCAGGCGCCGGTCGATGGGCGCCAGCGTCAGGGTCTCGAACCCGTGCATGGGACGCTCGCCGCCGGGGATCGGCTCGGCCTCGGTCACCACCTGCAGGTTCTCGATGCGGATGCCGTAGCCGCCTTCCTTGTAGTAGCCGGGCTCGTTGGAGAGGATCATCCCGGGTCGCAGCGCGACGCTGTTGGGCGCCTTCGAGATCCGCTGCGGGCCCTCATGGACGCCCAGGTAGCTGCCGACGCCGTGCCCGGTGCCGTGATCGTAGTCCAGGCCGTGCATCCACAGCGCCTGGCGGGCGAGCACGTCGATGGCCGACCCCGTCGTGCCCGCCGGGAAGCGGACCGCGGCCAGGGCGAGGTGGCCCTTCAGCACCAGGGTGAAGCGTTCGCGCATCTCCGCGCTCGGCTCGCCGATGGCGACCGTGCGCGTCACGTCGGTGGTGCCGTCCAGGTACTGGGCGCCGGAGTCGATCAGGAGCAGGGAGCCTTGCTCGGTCCGCTTGTTGAGCCGCTGCGTCGGCCGGTAGTGGACGATGGCGCCGTTGGAGGCCGCCCCGGCGATGGTGTCGAAGGAGAGGTCCTTCAGCGCGCCCGTGGCCTCGCGGAAGCCTTCCAGCCGGGTGACCGCCTCGATCTCGTCGGGTGGGCTCTGCTGGCCGTCCGTCGCGACCCAGTGAAGGAAGCGCGTCAGGGCCGCGCCGTCTCGGACGTGGGCGCGGCGCGCGCCTTCGATCTCGACGGCGTTCTTGCAGGCGCGGGGCAGGGCGCAGGGATCCTCGGCGCGGATCACGCTCGCGCCCGCCTCGGCCAGGGTGTCGAAGTACCAGGCCGACGACTGCGCCGGATCGACCACCACGCTCTTGCCCTTCAGCTCCGCCAGGGCGGCGGGGAGGTCGTCTGGCGTCTCGAGCCGCACCTGGTTGCCGAGCCAGGCCGGCAGGTCGGGGGTGACCTTGGCGGGATCGAGGAAGAGGCGCGCCGTCCCGTCCTTGGCGAGGATGGCCTGCCCGATCGGGAGGGGCGAGCGGATGACATCGCCGCCGCGCACGTTGAACAGCCACGCGATGGAGGCCGGCGCGGTGAGCACCGCGGCGTCGCCGCCCTTGCCGCCGACCAGCTGGCCGACCCGCGCACGCTTGGCCGACGACTCCTCGCCGGCGAACTCCAGCGCATGGGGCACGACCGGCGCCTGCGGCTGCGGCGGACGCGACTGGCCCCAGGCGCGGTCCAGGGGATTGTCGTTGACCGCCACCAGCTCTGCGCCCGCCTTGGCGGCGGCGTCGCGCAGCCGCGAAAGCGCGTCGGGGCTGTGCAGGCGCGGGTCGTAGCCGATGCGCTGGCCCCGCCCCGCGGCGCTCTCGAGGTAGGCCGGCACGCCGCCTTCCACGAGGTCGCGGATCTCGAAGAGACCGGTGTCAACCTGGTCGCGGACCTGCAGCGTGTAGCGGCCGTCCACGAACACGGCGGCCTTGTCCTTCAGGATCACCGCCGCGCCGGCCGAGCCGGTGAAGCCGGTGGCCCAGGCGAGGCGGTCGTTGGCGGCCGGCAGGTACTCGTTCTGATGCTCGTCCTCGTGCGGGACCAGGAAGCCGTCGAGGCCCTGTTGGGCCATGGCCTGGCGGATCAGCGGCACGTGGCGGGGGCCGAACGAGGGATCGGTGCTTTCGTCGAAGGTCTGTCGCATGGCGGGGATGTAAGCGGTTCCCCGGGGCGGAGCAAAGGCCTCTCGGTGCGCCAATTTATCCGGGTATAATTGACTCGGCGGCCTTCCGGGCGCATGGGAGGGCGGGGAGGGGCCCATGTTACCCGAGCAGATATTCAGCATCGTCAACTTCGCCGCCCTGCCCGGTTGGGCTGCGCTGGCGCTCGCGCCGCTGCGGCGGGACCTCGCGGTGCTGGCCGCCCGCGTGGTCGTCGCGGCGCTGGCGGCCGTCTACCTGGCGGCGCTGGTCGGCGGCATGCTGGGAGTCGGCGCCGACAGCGGCCGGCCGGCGGGCATGCCGGACTACACCACGCTCGCCGGCGTGGTCGCCCTGCTGGGCAATCCGTTCGGGGCGACGATCGGCTGGACCCACTTCCTGGCGTTCGACCTGTTCGTGGGCGCGTGGCAGGTCGAGATCGCGGGGCGTCGGAACATTCCGCACTGGATGGTGCTGCCGTGCCTGGCGCTGACCTTCATGTTCGGCCCGATCGGCCTGCTCGCCTTCTTCGGCGTCCTGGCGCTGCGCCGGAGGGCGGCGTGATGGACAGGTCGGCGCGTCGCGAGGCCATCCGCGACTTCAAGGAGCGAGGCTCGGTCGCCGGCGTCTACGCGATCCGGTGCGCCGCCACCGGGGAGACCTGGGTGGCGGGCGCGCGCAACATCGGCCCCGCGCAGAACTCGATCTGGTTCTCGCTGAAGCAAGGCGCGCACATGAACCGCGCGATGCAGGCGGCGTGGACGGCGCACGGCGAAGGGGCCTTCACCTACGAGGTGCTGGAGCGCATCGACGGCGAAGAACTGACGCCGCTCGGGCTCGCCGACCTCGTCAAGGACCGCGCCCGCCACTGGCTGGCCGAACTGGGCGCGAAGAAGGCGGTCGGTTGAGGGCTCAGCCGCGCCTCAGCACCAGGGTCGCCCAGGCGTCGCGATGCAGCCGGCGGACCAGCCGGAACCCCTTCGACAGGTAGGCGGCGAGAACGCGCCGCTCCTGGGTGCGCAGCAGGCCCGACAGGATGGCGACCCCGCCGGGCCTCAGGGCCAGCCGGATGTCCTGCGACAGCGCCACCAGCGGCGGGGCGAGGATGTTGGCGAACACCAGGTCGTAGGGCCCGTCGTCGCGCACCCGCGCGTGGTTCAGCCCGGAGGCGTGGACGAAGCGGGCCGGTGCCCGGTTGAGCGCGGCGTTCTCGTTGGCGATGCGCACCGACGGGCCGTCGATGTCGGTGCCGACCGCGATGCGCGAGCCCGTCCGCGCGGCGGCGATGGCGAGCACCCCGGTGCCGCAACCGACGTCGAGCACGCGCTCGAACCGGCGGGCCTTCAGGAGGTCGTGGTAGGCCTGCAGGCAGCCGACGGTGGTGCCGTGGTGGCCGGTGCCGAACGCCGCCCCCGCTTCGATGCGCAGGTTGACGGTGCTCGCGGGGGCCAGTCCCCGGTCGTGCGCGCCGTAGACGAAGAAGCGGCCCGCGCGCACGGGCGGCAGCCCCGACAGCGCCATCGCCAGCCAGTCGGCGTCCGCCAGCTTCTCGGTGACCACGCGCAGGGTCGGCCAGCCGCCCAGGACGCGAGAGATCGCCGCCTGCTCGCCGGCCTCGTTGGGGAAGGCGTCGATGCGCCAGACGTCGCGGTCCTCGTCCTCCTCCAGGATCGAGAAGGTGAGGGCCTCGGTGGCGGGATCGGCCTCGAGCGCCGCTGCGGCGGCTTCGGCGTCGGCTCGAGGGCCGCGGGCGATGATCTGGACGGCCTCGTCGGTCATGGGCGCGAGGCTCTAGCGGCTGGCGCGCGCGAAGGCGAGGGGGATCAGCCGGAGATGACGGCTTCGCTGTCCAGATCGGCCGGCGGAGGCGGCGGCGCGGGGAGGTCGCCCTCGTAGTGCGTGTTCCCGCGCATCGAAGGATAGACCGGCTCCTCCCGCGGGGGCTCGACGTAGGACGCCATCGTCACCGGCGAGGGATCCTCGTAGGCCATCACGTCGCCGCGGGGCTCCCCGTCGTGGTCGAGCGCGGCGTCCTCGGCGTGGACGGCAGGCTCGTACGCCGGCCGCGTCGCATCGGTTCCGACCACGTAGTCCGGCAGGCGTCCGGCGTAGCGTGCGACGCCGGCGTCGTCGGCGGCGAGCATCCGGCGAGGACCGCTTTCGCCCATCAGGATCTGCGGCCCGGCCGCCTCGCGCTCGTCGAGCGTGGGCTGCAGGGCGCCGCCGAGAAGGAGCCCGGTGGCGCAGGCGATGGGAAGGCCCAGAGCCAGTCGCCGAAGGTCATCGTTTCGCAACATCCGCATCGGCGGCAAAGCGCGCATCGCGGCGATTGGTTGCGGCTCAGCCGGTCAGAGCCACTTCGCGCGGCGGAAGACGAAGTAGAGCGCCAGCATGACCGTCACCACGAAGCCGAGGACGGCGAAATAGCCGTACTTCCACTGCAGCTCGGGCAGGTATTCGAAGTTCATGCCGTAGATGCCCGCCACGGCCGTGGGCACAGCCAGTATCCCGGCCCAGGCGGCGAGCTGGCGGGTGATGGCGCTCTGCCGCTGGCTCTCGAAGAGGTTGGCGACTTCGAACACCGACGACAGCACGTCGCGGAGCTGCTCGATGGCGCTGGAGACCCGCCGGACGTGGTCGCCCACGTCGCGGAAGTAGGGCCGGATCGCCGGGTCCATGAACGGCATGTGCAGGTGCTCGAGCCGCGCGCACACCTCCTCCATCGGGCCCAGCACGCGGCGGAACCGGACCAGCGACTGGCGCAGGTTGAAGATGTGCGTCACGTCCTCGCGGCTCAGGAACGCGTCCAGCGCGCGCCGCTCCATCTCCAGCACCTCTTCCTCGATCGCATCGACGATCGGCTGGTAGCTGTCCACGATGAAGTCGAGGATCGAGTAGAGGACGTAGGCGATGCCGTTGCGCAGCAGGGTGGGCGCGCCCTCCAGGTGCCGCCGCACCTCGGTGAAGCCCCGGTCCGAGCCCTTGCGGATGGTGATCACGATGTTGCGGCAGAGGAAGGCGCAGGTCTCGCCGTAGATGATCTCCTCGCCCTCCAGCCGCCCGGTGCGCGCCGCGACGAAGACCTGCTCGCCATAGACGCTGACCTTGGGCAGCGGGTGCTCGCAGAGCACGTCCTCGATGATCAGCGGATGCAGGTTGAACCGGTCCTGCAGGACGCGGAGCTCGTCCTCGGTGGGATCGACGAGCCCGATCCATGCGAACTGGTGCGGCTGGATCGGCCGATCCTCCGGCTCGTGCAGCCGAAGGTGGCGCAGCCGATGACCGTCGGAATACACCCTGGCCGCCGCGATCGGCATCCGCGCGAGACTCCCCTCAAGCTCGACCGGAGGAGACGCCAAGGCGCGGGCTTAGGCCACCAAAAAAACCTGCCCGGCTCCTCGTCATCCCCCGGCTCGTCCGGGGGATCCACTGGGCTCGGCGCCGAGCGGCAATGCGACGGCGCCGAAGCGGTCGGCTCACAGTGGACCGGACAAGCCCCGCATCACTGCTTCTCGACGAAGCTGTCGATCACCTTCTTCTCGCCGGCCTTGTCGAAGTCGACGGTGAGCTTGTTGCCCTCGACCCCGCGGACGAGGCCGTAGCCGAACTTCAGGTGGAAGACGCGGTCGCCGCGCTTGAAGTCGCTGCCGGCCGAGCTGTTAGAGGTGGCCACCAGGCGGCCGTCGCCCTCGATCACCGCCTGCCGGCCGGGATGGCTGCCGCGGTACTGGTTGGCCTGGGCGCGGCGCCAGCCGGGGCTCTCGTAGCCGCCGCCGAAGTTGGGGTCGGCGTCCCAGCGGCTGCCGTGCTGCTGCATGCCCGGGCCGCCGCCGTAGTAGCCGGTCTCGGAGCTGGCCTCGACGTGGCCGGGGGGCAGCTCGTCGACGAAGCGGCTGGGCAGCTGGCTGGTCCAGCGGCCGTAGACCTGGCGGTTGGCGGCGAAGCTGATCCGCGCCTCCTCGCGGGCGCGGGTGATGCCCACGTACGCCAGCCGGCGCTCCTCCTCGAGGCCCTTCTCGCCCTTCTCGTCCATCGAACGCTGAGAGGGAAAGACGCCTTCCTCCCAGCCCGGCAGGAACACCAGCGGCCACTCCAGCCCCTTGGCCTGGTGCAGGGTCATCACCTGGACGGAGTCCGCCTGCGGCCCGCGCTCCAGCTCCATCACCAGCGACACGTGCTCCAGGTAGGCCTGCAGGGTCTCGTAGCCGCCCATCGACTGCACGAGCTCCTTCAGGTTCTCGAGCCGCCCCTGCGCCTGGGGCGACTTGTCGAGCTTGAGCATGTCCGTGTAGCCGCTCTCCTCCAGCACGGTCTCCATGAGCCGGGCGTGGGCCACGTGCTCGCCCTGTCCGCGCCAGCGGTCGATGTCGCGCAGGAAGGCGCCGAGCGCGGTCCGGGTCCGCGCCGGCAGTTCGTCGGTCAGCACCAGCTGGCGCGCCGCGGTCATGGCCGTGACCCCGCCCAGCCGGGCGACCTGCAGCAGCTTCTGCACCGTGGTGTCGCCGATGCCCCGCTTGGGCTGGTTGACGATCCGCTCGAAGGCCAGGTCGTCATCCTCGGACTGGATCAGGCGCAGGTAGGCGATGGCGTCGCGGATCTCGGCGCGTTCGAAGAAGCGCGGCCCGCCGATCACCACATAGGGAATCTGCAGCAGCACGAACCGCTCTTCGAAGGCGCGCATCTGGAAGGCGGCGCGCACCAGGATGGCGATGTCGGAGAAGCGGCGACCGCGCCGCTTGGCCGTCTCGATCTCGTCGGCGATCAGGCGGCTCTCGCCTTCGCCGTCCCAGACCCCGCGCACGATCACCTTCTCGCCGCCCTCGGCCTCGGTCCACAGGGTCTTGCCGAGCCGGCCCTTGTTGGTGGCGATCAGGCCCGAGGCGGCGGCCAGGATGTGGCTCGTCGAGCGGTAGTTGCGCTCCAGGCGGACCACCTTGGCGCCCGGGAAGTCGCGCTCGAACCGCAGGATGTTGTCCACCTCGGCGCCGCGCCAGCCGTAGATCGACTGGTCGTCGTCGCCCACGCAGCAGAGGTTCTGGCTCTTCTGGGCCAGGAGGCGCAGCCACAGGTACTGGGCCACGTTGGTGTCCTGGTACTCGTCCACGAGCATGTAGCGGAAGCGGTTGTGGTACTCGGCCAGGACGTCCGGCTGGCTGGTGAAGATCGTGAGGTTGTGCAGCAGGAGGTCGCCGAAGTCGCAGGCGTTCAGGATGCGCAGGCGCTCCTGATACAGCCGGTAGAGGGCCTGGCCGCGGCCGTTGGCGAACTGCTGGCTCTCGGCGGCGGGCAGCTGATCGGGCCGCCAGCCGCGGTTCTTCCACTGGTCGATCAGACCCCCGAGCAGCTTGGCGGGCCAGCGCTTGGAGTCGATGTTCTCGGCCTCGAGGATCTGCCGGATCAGCCGCTCCTGATCGTCGGTGTCGAGGATCGTGTAGTTCGACTTCAGGCCCACAAGCTCGGCGTGACGGCGCAGGATCTGGGCGGCGATCGAGTGGAAGGTGCCCAGCCAGCGCAGCCCCTCGGCCGAGGGGCCGATGATGGCGGTGATCCGCTCGCGCATCTCGCGCGCGGCCTTGTTGGTGAAGGTGACGGCGAGGAGTTCCCAGGGCCGGGCGCGGCCGGTGGCCAGGATGTGCGCCAGGCGGGTCGTGAGCACGCGCGTCTTGCCCGTGCCCGCGCCGGCCAGCACCAGCACCGGCCCCTCCACCGCCTCGACGGCGGCGCGCTGCTCGGGGTTCAGGCCGGCGAGGTAGTCCGCCGGCCGGGCGTCGGCGCGGGCGAGATCGGAGATGCGCGGGGCGGGCAGGTCGGATTCGAACGACATTGGGTCGTATGTAGCATGTGAGACGGCGCACGGGAGCCCAGCGTTCGCGCTGCGTTCTTCGTCCCGATCAGTCGTGAGACGCCTCGCGGCGCCTTACTGCCCTGTCCGCGCAAGCGTTCATTAGGCCCATGAACTCTCCATAGGTCATATCGTCCGGTAGAGGCGTGGCCAGCGCCCTCCAGTCGCGCGACGGGTCCGTCGCCCGCAAGCGCCGCAGGTAGGTCTTCGCCATCGGATCTCGGTACCCAGCCTTTGCGCCCTGAGGCCGGTGCATGGTCAGCGCCACGCGCAGGCAACCGATGTTTCTGGCCTGTTCATCGGTGAGGCCTGCGATGGACCGCGAGAGATCCGCCCGCCGCCAGACGGTCGCGCCTTCCTTCACGGTCTCCAGCACGCGGATCTCACGGATCGCCGCGGGGGGTGTGTCGAGCGGATTGCGGTCCAG
The DNA here is from genome assembly GCF_016793225.1 of Phenylobacterium sp. GTDB lineage: Bacteria > Pseudomonadota > Alphaproteobacteria > Caulobacterales > Caulobacteraceae > Phenylobacterium. The sequence continues at coordinate 7,557 of NZ_JAEUMN010000164.1, read as the reverse complement.
CACGACGAAGTCGGCCAGCAGGCCTGGGGCGATCCGCCCCCGGCGGGTCTCCTCGAAGGTCTGCCACGCCGGGCCGGTGGTCAGCGCCTGCAGGGCGCGATAGGCGCTCTCGCGCTGGGCCGGGCCGCTAACGACGCCGGTGCGCGAGGTGCGCGCCATGGCGGTCCAGAGCTGCAACCGGGTGTCCAGCGACGTCACCGGATAGTCCGAGTGGTTCGAGGGGGTCACGCCCGCAGCCCGCGCCGACGCGAAGGGACTGATGAAATCAACCACTTCGGCGGGGAAATTGCTGCGGTGGACGTCGGCCCAATAGAAGGTGTGGTTCGAGAAGAAGGCCGGACCCACGCCGATGCGCGCGTAGGCGGGCAGGTGGTCGGGCCGCATGAACTGCGAATGGATCACGACAGGCCGGCGGTCGTCGGCCGCGCGGATGCTGAGCGCGTCGAAGCCCCGGATCGCCATGTCGATCGCCGCGTCGCCGTTAGCGTGGACGAAGATCTGCCAGCCCCGCCGATGCGCCTCGCCGGCCAGCGCCTGGAACTGGGCGTCGGTGACCAGGGGCTTGCCGCGCCAGGGTCGACTGCCGTCGGGTGCGCCGCGGCTGTAGTCGCGGGTGAAGAAGGCCGTCCGGGCCTGGGGCGAGCCGTCGAGGATGAACTTCACGCCCTGCAGTTTCACCCGCCCGATCCAGGCGTGCGGGCGATACGCCGGATTCGAGAAGAGGGGATCGAGCCCCGCCAGCGAAAGCGGCAGCACGGCGAGGTCCAGTTTCAGACGGCCCTTCGCCGCATTGGACGTGAGCAGCGCAAGGTCGGAAGGCTGGGTCGCCCCGTCCTGGGCGAAGGTGAACCCCTCGCGCAGGTAGAGGGTCTGGGCCTCGTCGATGGCGGCCAGGCGGTCCTGATCGGTCTTCTGCGGCATCGCGGCCGTAAGCGGCGCCATGGCCGTCTCGAACAGGCCGCCGGTGAGACGGCCCTGGGCGTCGGTGGTCATGACCCCGCCCTCGGGCGGCGCCTGGCCATCGGCGAGGCCTGCGGCGGCTAGCGCCTGGCTGTTGGCTACGAGACCATGCCCGGACACATGCATCAGCACCACCTTGTGGCGGGGCAGGGCGGCGTCGAGTTCGGCGCGGGTGATGTAGCGCTTCTCGGCCAGACCCTCCTGGTCGTAGCGGGTCGCGATCACCCAGCCGCCGTCCGGGATCTTCGCGGCGAACCGGCGCAAGGCGGCGACGAGCGATGCGTTGTCCGAGAGCGGCCCCGTCGCCGCGTCGGCCAGGTTGAGCCGGCCCGCCTCCTGGAGCGCTGAGGCGAAGTGGGAATGGGCGTCGACAAAGCCGGGCAGGAGGGTGCGCCCGGCGAGGTCGCGGTCGTTCGCCCCGGCGCCGGCGACCCGCCGCGCCTCGGAAAGTAGGCCCGTGAACGCGATCCGGCCGTCACGCACGACCACCGCCTCGACGACACCGGGCTGATCGCCATTCATCGTGACGATGGGCCCGCCGCGCCAGATGGTGGTGCTGGCCCCCAGCGCCGGCGGGGCGGCGACGAGCAGCAGCCCGACCGCGGCGACGATGGCTTCATGCATGAGTGTTCCGCCTTCCGCTTGGCTGCTCGCGCGACGGCGAGGGATGTGCCCTGGGCGAGGCCGCGTCAACGCGGCGCTCAGCGAACGCGCAGATGTTCCAGCGCCGCCACGCGGCACGCGCTGGCGAGCGGGCGGTCGCCGCGGTCGCGGTCGACGGCGGCGATGAGGGCGGCGAGGCTGGACCCGCGCTGCCGCGCCATCTCGTCCAGCACGGCCCAGAACTCCGGCTCCAGCGCGATGGAGGTCGCGTGGCCGGACAGCTGGACGGAGCGCTTCTTCAGCATCGCCATAGGCCTTGCGTTTACGGCTTTCGCTTAGGCCGATACAGCCCTCTTGCCAAAACCTGACGGAGGCGTCATTTTATCTGGACACTGTTCACATCGAGCCACGAGCGCCACGCCCCCATGACCCTCGCCGCCGAAACCACCACCGACTTCCGCGCCGACGAACCGCGCTGGGATGCCGCGAAGATGCGCTGGGGCCACGCCTGGCGTGCGCTGCAGAAGCTGCTGGCCGACAAGGACGACACCCACCAGGTCTTCGAGATCATGCGGGCGCTCAACGGCCGGTCGACGGCCAATGGCTATCAGCGCCTGTTGCAGACGACGCACGGCGGCCGCATCGCCTACGCCCGCGAGGAGTTCGCCAGGAAGCTGATGGACGACGCCTGGCTGGACAGCCTGCCCGCCGGCAGCGTCGGCGCCGCCTACCGCGAGTTCATCCGTTCGGAACATCTTTCGGCCGAGGGCCTCGCCGACGTCAGCCGCGAGGGCGGCAACGAGATCGAGGAGCAGCATCCCTACGCCTGGTTCGGCCGGCGGACCCGCGACGTCCACGACATCTGGCACATCCTCTCGGGCTACCATCGCGACGCTCTCGGCGAGGCGTGCCTGGTGGCGTTCTCGTTCGCCCAGACCGGCGGGCTCGGCTGGGCGCTGATCGCCTTCGGGGCCTGGACGCGCGCCCGGAAGTCGAAGGACTACCCCTATACGAAGGCGATCTGGCAGGGCTACCGGCGCGGCAAGGCCGCCAAGTGGCTGCTGGGCGAGGACTACGAGCGCATCATGGCCGAGCCGCTGGAGGCCGCCCGCAAGCGCCTCGGCATCACGCCGGCCACCTGGTACGACGCGATCCCCGCCGAGGTGCGCGACGGCGCGTTGCCGAAGGCCGCCTAGTCCCGCTTCTTGCCGTCCAGTTCGCGGCGGGCGCGTTTCGCCTCGAGCTTCGACACGGCCGTCTCGGCCTTGGGGCGGCCGAACTTCACCCGGTTCGCGGCCGCCTCGGCCTTGCGCGCGGTCTGCGCCCGCGCCTTGCGCGCCTTGTTCAGGTTGATCGGGTCCGCCACGGAAACCTTCGTCGGATCATGCTCGTTAGGGCCGCAGCCTATGACGAGGAGACGTACATGATCCAGGCTTCGGAAATCCGCGAACACATGGAGGTCGTGGGCTCGGACGGCGGACACGTCGGACGCGTCGACCATGTTCTGGGCGCCGACATCGAGCTTGCCAAGTTCGACATGGGCGCAGGTCTCAGGCATCACCTGATCCCGCTGACCTGGGTGGACCACATCGAGGGCGACAAGGTTTGCCTGAGCCTGACCCGGGAGGCCGCGAAGGCCGGCTGGCGCGCGAAGCACTAGCCACTCCGCCCGCCCGTCTGCCATGACAGTCCGCTCAACCGTGGCGGGCGGACTGGAGAGGCGGCGTGAAGGTCTTCGTGTTGATTGCGGCGGCGCTTGGCCTTGCCGTCCCGGCCGCCGCAGCCCCGGCGCGCGCGGCGAAGGTCTGCGCCGACTGCGTGACCGAGACCATGCGCCACCTCGCCGATCCGAAGATGCGCGGACGCGCCTGCGGCACGGCCGACGAGAATGCGGCGGCCCGCTACCTGGCCGATCGGCTGAAGCGCTATCGGGTCAAGGGCGCGGCGCCGGGCGGCGGCTACCTGCAGGCCGTGACCTTCCGCACGCCCACCTACGCGTCGCCGCCCAGCCTCGCGGTGGGCGGGCTGACCCTGACTCAGGGCCGCGAGATCGTGACGCTCGACCCGGCGGACTCCGTCGAAGCGCCGCTGGTGCGCGTGGGGCTCGCGGCGCCCGAGGCGGCAGCCGGCAAGATGGCTCTGTACGACGCGCCCTATGATCCCAAGGCGGTGGGCGTGTTCCTGCGTGCGGGCGCCGCGGCGGTGATCGCGCCAGCGCCGGAGAGCGTCCTGCGGGCCTGGGCCCAGCTGGCCGAGCGCGGGCCCCGGGGCGTCCAGATCCTGGGTGTGGAGGAGGCGCCCGTCCCGGCCCAGCCCAGGGGCCCGACGGTCATCTTCGCGCGGCCCGAAGCGCTGGCGCAGCTTCGGGCGCTGGAGGGGCAGGTCGCGCGGTTCGCGGCGCCGCGGGGCGCCCCAGTGGAACGGACCACCTACAACGTGCTGGCGGCAATCCCCGGCCGGACCAAGGCGGGCCGAGCGCAGGAGGCTGTGCTGCTGAGCGCCCACTACGACCACGTGGGCGTCCGGGGCGGGGTCGTTTACCCGGGCGCCAACGACGACGCCTCGGGCACGGCGGCCGTCGTCGAGTTCGCGCGCATGCTGGCCTCCGGACGCGCGCCGAAGCGCACCGTCCAGTTCGCGCTGTTCGGCTGCGAAGAGGAAGGCGGGCACGGCGCCAGGTACTTCCTGGCGCACCCGCCGGTGCCGCTGTCGACGCTGGTCGCCAACCTCGAGTTCGAGATGATCGGCGTGCCGGACCCCAAGGACAGGAAGGCGCTGATGCTCACGGGCTGGGAGCGCACCGACCTCGGCCCCGCGCTGAGGGCGCAGGGCGCCTCGCTGGTCCCCGATCGCTACCCCGAGCAGAACTTCTTCCAGCGCTCGGACAACTACCAGCTCGCCCGCAAGGGCGTCGTCGCCCAGACCATCAGCGCCTGGCCGATCCCGCCCACCTACCACCAGCCCACGGACACGCTGGAGAATCTCGACCTGGCGTTCATGGTCGAGGTCATCCAGTCGCTGGCCGGACCCATCCGCTGGCTGATCGACGGCGAGTTCCGCCCGGCGTGGGGGCCGGGGATGCAGCCCTGACGGCGGCGCCTACTTCACGTTGGCGCAGAACCGCTGGATGCGCTGGCAGGCGTCCTCCAGCACGCTGTTGGCCGTGGCGTAGCTGACCCGGAAGTGCGGCGAGAGGCCGAAGGCCGCGCCATGCACCACCGCCACGCCCTCGGTCTCCAGCAGCTCGACGGCGAAGTCCGCGTCCGAGGCGATGACCTTGCCCGACGGCGCGGTCTTGCCGATCAGGCCGGCCACCGACGGATAGACGTAGAACGCGCCTTCCGGCGTCGGACAGTGGATGCCGCGGGCCTGGTTGAGCATCGAGACCACCAGGTCGCGCCGCTGCTCGAACAGCTTGGCGTTGGGCTTGATGAAGGCCTGCGTGCCGTTCAGCGCCTCGACCGCCGCCCATTGCGAGATGGACGCGGGGTTGGAGGTGGTCTGGCTCATGACCTTGCGCATGGCGTTGATCAGGGGCTCGGGGCCCCCGGCGTAGCCGATGCGCCAGCCGGTCATGGCGTAAGCCTTGGAGACCCCGTTCATGGTCAGGGTGCGCTCGTAGAGGCCCGGCTCGACCTGGGCGATCGTCGAGAACTCGAAGTCTCCGAAGACCAAATGCTCGTACATGTCGTCGGTCAGGATCCACACGTGCGGGTGCCTGAGCAGCACGTCGGCGAGGGCGCGCAGCTCGGCCCGCGTGTAGGCCGCGCCCGACGGGTTCGAGGGCGAGTTCAGGATGATCCACTTGGTCTTCGGCGTGATCGCCCGTTCGAGGTCGTCCGGCCGGACCTTGAAGTTCGTTTCCGCGCTGGTCGGCAGGGCGACCGGCTCGCCGCCGGCGAGCAGCACGATGTCCCAGTAGCTCACCCAGTAGGGCGTCGGGACGATCACCTCGTCGCCGGGGTTCAGCGTGGCGAGCAGCGCGTTCCAGATCACCGGCTTGCCGCCCGGGGAGACGTTAATCTGGCTGGGCTTATAGGTGAGGCCGTTCTCCCGGTAGAACTTGGCGCAGATGGCCTCCTTCAGTTCGGGGATGCCGTCGACGTTGGTGTACTTGGTCTTGCCGTCGCGGATCGCCTTGATGGCGGCGTCCTTGATGTTGTCCGGCGTGTCGAAGTCGGGCTCGCCGGCGGCCAGGCCGATGACGTCCTTGCCCTGGGCTTTCAGCTCGCGGGCCTTCGCGTCGGCCGCGAGGGTCGCGGACGGCTTCACGCGGGCGAGCGCGGCGGACTCCAGGGACATGGCGGATGAGCTCCCGGCCTTAAGGGTTGGACGGCCGCGGACATAACCCATGCTGCGCCGCATTCAAACCGCCGCTTGGCGCGAAGTGGCCCGGGCGCGGTGGCTCGCCGCGCGCCGGGCCTTCGGGCTCTCCGTCAGCCGAAGTTGTTCAGCGAGATGTCGGCCAGGGTGCGGCCGACGAGCAGGACCGAGACGTCCGCGCCGTCGGCGGGGTCGCCCAGGTCGGCGAAGACGTAGACGTCGCCGCCCACCTGCGCCGCCACATACTTCGCCCCGGCCGCCGAGATGTGCTCGTTGGCGATCGAGAGCGCCTGCGCGTAGTCGGCCGCCACGAACTCGGAATAGCTGCGCGGCAGGATCGAGCCGCCGCCGTCGGCGACGAAGATGCTGACCTCCGGAAAGTGCAGCGTGTCGTGCGCTTCCCAGTCCAGGATCTCGGCGTCGGCGCCCGCCGCCGGCATGGTCTTGCCGATGATCTCGAACCGATCGCGTCCGGCCCCGCCCAGCAGCCTGTCCCGGCCTGCGCTGGCCGCCGTCAGGGTGTCGTCGCCGGCCTCGCCCGCCAGGGTGACGGCCTCGGGACCCTGCGCGGCCAGGCGGTCGTTCCCGTCGCCGCCGTAGAGGAGGTCCTGTCCGAAGCCTCCGGAGAGGTTGTCGTCGCCGTCGCCGCCCATGAGCGTGTCGTCGCCTTGGCCGCCGTGGATCTCGTCGTCGCCGCGGTCGCCGAAGAGGAGGTCTCCGCCATCCCCACCGCCGATGACGTCGTCGCCCTGTCCGCCCAGGAGCGTGTCCCGGCCCGCGCCGCCGATGATCTCGTCATCGCCGAGGTTGCCATGCGCCCAGTCGCCCTGGTCGCCGGGCAGGCCGGGGCTTTCGCGGCCGGTCAGGATGACGTCGTCCCCCTGGCCGCCATAGAGGGTGTCCGCGCCGGCGCCGCCGACCAGGGAATCGTCGCCGCTGTTGCCCTGGACGAGATCGCGCCCGTCGCCGCCCTCCAGCGTGTCCGCGCCGGCGCCGCCGTAGGCCGCGTCGTCCGCAGGGCCGCCAGAAGCGCGCTCGTCGCCCGTGTCGCCGATGTAGAGCCGGCTGCCGTCGGCCATCACCAGTCCGCCGGTGCGCGACAGCTGCGCGAGCTCGGTCCCGAACGCGACCGTGCGACCGCCGAAGGTGACGAGAATGCGCGGAAGTTCCGGCGCCAGCGCCAGCGGGTCGACCGACTGGTAGACGACGGTGACGCGGGCCGCGGGGCCTCCGGCGAAGGTCAGCGTGTCGCCGGCGCGGATGTTCAGCGCCTGGTCTGCCGTGATCGTGTCGAACGCGTACGCGGGCAACGGATGGGTCTCCTCAAACGGCCGGAGCCCGACAACTCGCGCATGTTGCGTAAAAATGCAACTTGAAAATACGTAAGTCCGCGTGCGGCGTCAGATGAAGTTCGCGCCCGAGATGTCCGCCAGCGAGCGGCCTACCAGGATCGCGCCCGTTTCGACCGTGTTGCGGCCGCCGTCGACGAACAGCACGACGTCGCTTCCGACCTGGATCGCCATGACCTCAATGACGCCGGCCGCGAAGGTGTTCTGCGCCGCCAGAACCGCTGCGGTGAAGTCGGCGGCGCTGGTCTCGCTGTAGGCCTGGCCCACGACGAAGCTCAGGCGCAGCTTGTCGGTGACGCTCCAGTCGGTGATCCGGTCGAGG
>NZ_JAEUMN010000163.1 GCF_016793225.1 Phenylobacterium sp. | reverse complement strand
AACCGGAGCGCCCTTTCTCTTTGTCCTTTCATCGCTCGGAGGCCGCCATGGCCCACACAGTCTTCATCGATGGCGAAGCCGGCACGACGGGGCTGCAGATCCGCGAGCGCCTGGCGCGGCATGACGGCGTCGAGGTGGTCTCGATCGATCCCGCCCGGCGCAAGGACGCCGACGCGCGCGCCGAGCTGCTGAACGGCGTCGACGCCGTGGTGCTGTGCCTGCCGGACGACGCGGCGCGCGAGGCCGTGGGCATGATCCGCTCGAACACGGTCAAGGTGGTGGACGCCTCGACCGCGTACAGGGTGGCGCCGGACTGGGCGTACGGCTTCGCCGAGATGGACCGGGGGCAGCGGGACGCGATCCGGCGCTCGACGCGGGTGTCGAACCCGGGCTGTTATCCGACCGGCTTCATTGGGCTGGTGAAGCCGCTGGTGGCGGCGGGCCTCGTTCCGGCGGACTTCCCGCTGACCGTGAACGCCGTCTCCGGGTACTCGGGCGGCGGCAAGGGGCTGATCGGCGAGTTCGAGGACCGGCCCGCGCCGGCGGGCACGAACGACGCCTTCCGGGCGTACGGCTATTCGCTGGCGCACAAGCACCTGCCGGAGATGCGGACGCACACGGGCCTGGCGCACGCGCCGGTCTTCGCGCCCTCGGTGGGGCGCTATGCGCAGGGCATGCTGGTGGAGGTCCCGCTGCAGCTCTGGGCGCTGCCGGGCAAGCCGGCGCCGGCCGACCTGCGCCGCGCGCTGGCGGCGGCCTACGCCGGCGAGACCTTCGTCGAGGTGGCGAGCGAAGCCGAGTGCGCCGAGCTGGCGAAGACGCGGGCAGGGGCGGCGGGCTATGTGGCCGCGCTGGACCCCCAGGCGCTGAACGGCACCAACCGCATGAAGCTGTTCGTCTTCGGCAGCGCCGACGGGTCGCAGGCGCGGCTGGTGGCGATCCTCGACAACCTGGGCAAGGGGGCGTCGGGCGCGGCGGTGCAGAACCTGAACCTGATGCTGGGCCTGCCGGAGGCCGCCGGGCTGTGATCCTGCGGCCGGCGACGCCCGCCGACGCGCCGGCCCTGGGCAGGATCCACATCCTGGCGATGCGGACGCTGACCTTCCTGCCGCAGCTGCACACCGTCGAGGAGGCGCAGGGCTGGATGGCGCAGACGGTCCTGCCGGCGCATGCGGTGACCGTGGCCGAGCTGGACGGCCAGGCCGTGGGCTACGTCGCCTGCTCCGAAGGCTGGATCGACCAGCTGTACGTGCATCCCGAGCATCACGGGCGCGGGATCGGCGCGGCCCTGCTGGCGGCCGTCCTGGCCGACGACCGGCCGCGACAGCTCTGGACCTTCCAGCAGAACGCCCGGGCGCGCGCGTTCTACGAGGCGCGGGGCTTCCGGGCGGTGGAATTCACGGACGGGGCGGGGAACGAGGAGAAGACACCGGACGTGCGCTACGTCCGGGAGGCGTGACGCGCGCAAAGGTGTGGGGGCGTGAGGGGCGGGGGAGCCGTCCCTCTGACCGCGGAGGGCGCGGAGGCCTCTGCGCTCTGCGTTCTTTTCTGCGTCCTCCGTGGTTCAGTGGGGCGCCTGCGGCGGCCCGGGGGGCGGCGGCCTGCGCCTTATCCGGAGAGGCGGAGTCTGTGGGTCCCGGTGTTCCGCTGCGCGAAAACCGGGATGACAAGGAGATGGGGGAACGTGCGGTTATGGGGTTCATGCGCTGAGCGGACTTGAAACTGGGGCCGTGAGGCGCACGTATTCGGGTCATGCACACCGACCGCCGACATTTCCTGGCCGCCGCCTCCGCCGTCGCGCTGGCCGCGCCGCTCGCCG
>NZ_JAEUMN010000157.1 GCF_016793225.1 Phenylobacterium sp. | reverse complement strand
CTCCATCAGGGCGTAGACCTTCTCCAGGCGCTTCACGACGTTGAAGACCTCGAGCAGCTGCTGCTTCTCGGCGATCTTGACGCTCAGGTGACCGGCGATGCGGTCGGCCAGCTCGGACGGGTTGTCGATCTGCGGGATCGCCGCCAGCGCCTCGGGCGGGACCTTCTTGTTGAGTTTGACGTAGTTCTCGAACTGCTCGATCACCGCGCGGCTCAGGGCCTCGGCCTCGGGCGAGCCGACGCCGTCCTCCTGGACCATGGCGATCTCGGCCTCGTAGTAGTCTTCCTGGCCGGTGAAGCGGGTGATGCCCGCGCGCGCCTTGCCCTCGACCAGCACCTTCACGGTGCCGTCAGGCAGCTTCAGGAGCTGCAGGATGGTGGCGACCACGCCGACGTCATAGATGGCGCCGGGCGACGGATCGTCGTCGTCCTTGTCCTTCTGGGTGGCCAGCAGGATCTGCTTGCCCTCGCCGCGCATCGCCTCTTCGAGCGCACGCACGGATTTCTCGCGGCCCACGAAGAGCGGCACCGGCTGATGAGGGAAGACCACGATGTCCCGCAGCGGCAGGATCGGCAGAATCTTGATCTCTGACATGATGCTCTAACTCCTGGCGGGCCCCTTCAGTGGCGACCTCGCCTGCCGGATCGCGGTCACTCAAACGATGCGCTTGAGTCGGACGACCCGTCCGCCGGACCTCGGCGGCTTGCTCAACGATTTATGTGGACGGTTTCCAACACCTTTCAAGCGCAGCAAGAGCCATGCGCGACACTGCGTCCCATCGCCTCTGACAAGCCAGCTTGAGCGGGAGAACGCGGGGGCGACGCGCAAGGCCATGCCCGACCACACCGCCTAGATATGGACGCGGCGGCCTCCGCTCAAGGCGAGGCCGTCGCGCATGACGAGACGGTCCCTCCCCCCACGCGGGCCGGGCGAGCGGACAGGCGGCGTCGCGACCGGGCCTGGAGGCCTCGACCGTGCGCCAGGATCTTGCGGCAAGCGGCGTCACCGGGGCGCCGGGGCCGCGGCTCAACCGGTGTCGGGAGCGCCGGGCCGCGGCGCGGCCGAGGACATGCCCGCGGGCGTGACCTCTTCGGACGGCCAGGCGGCCTGATGGGGCCAGAGACCCTTGCCCATCACGTGGCTGACACGGTCGACGGCGTCGACCTTGGGCTCGTCCAGCGGCAGCCGCGCGCAGATGTCGGCGACCAGCGCCTCGATGTCGGCCGTCAGGAAATCGGGCCGCTCGGACTCGATCTCGACCTCGCGCGCCAGCGCCGCCAGGGCCGCCTCGCGCTCGTGGGGCTCGGCGCAGACGACCACGGCCGCGCCGAGCCGGCCTTCGAGCTCGCGGCCCCGCGCGGTCCGACGCGCGACGTCCAGCAGCCTTTCGCGGGCCGCCGCCTCGGCCTCGCGCGCCAGGCGCGCCTTCAGCGCCAGCGACTGGCGGAGCGAGCGCGCGAGCCGCTGGTAGGTCCGGCCGAGGTCGGAGAACTCGGCGGCGCTCTCGGCCGCCATCATCCGCGCATGCGCTTCCTCGGCGCCGGCCAGGTCGCACGCGGCGATCCGGGCCAGGGCGGCCTCGATGTCGATGTCGGGCGGCGCGGCGGTCATCCGCCGCATGGGCTCATGCGGCTACGTCAGATTCGGTCGCACGTAGTGAGCCGGCCAACCGCCACAGCGGAGGCGCCCCTCGCGCGAAGCGCCTTCTTCGAACCACGAATGAACACGAATGCACACGAATGGGGCCCGGAGCTCTCGGCGAACATTCGTGTTCTTCGTGTTCATTCGTGGTCGAAAAAGAACGGCCTTCGGCCTGAAGGAACCGGCGGGACGGATCGCCCCGTCAGCCTCGCGGCCGTTCGCCTTTCCAGTTCAGCTCGATGGTCACGCCCGTGGGGTCGCGGACGAAGATCTGCCTGACGGTCGTGCCGGGCGTCTCGACCGCGCGGAACTTCCGCCCGGAGCGCTGCACGCGAGCGAACGCATCGTCATAGTCGGAGATGTCGAAGGCGAAGTGGTCGAGGGACGACCCCGCCGACTCGGCCGCGGGCGCGTCCACCTCGACGAGGTGCACCACGTCCTTGTCGCCGGCGTAGAGCCACGCCCCCGGGAACGGGAACGGCGGCCGCCAGCCCTCGACGAGGCCCAGCACGTCCACCAGGAACGCCCGCGTGGCGGCCAGGTCGGCGGTGCGGATGTTGACGTGGTCGAGGCCGTTGATGAGGGGCATGGGCGCAGTGTGGCGCGGGAGGCCCGCACCTTCAACGTGATCCCGCGGCCCGCTTCACCTGCCGCCCAAGGATGGGTCCCGCGGACAGGCCGCGGGATGACGACGGGTGAAGTTACGCCGCGCCGCCCTTGTCGCGGCGTTCGGCGTAGATGATCAGCGGCTGGGCGCGGCCTTCGATGACTTCCGCGTTGACCACCACCTCCTCGACGCCGTCGTAGGTGGGCAGCTCGTACATGGTGTCGAGCAGCACGCCCTCGAGGATCGAGCGCAGGCCGCGCGCGCCGGTCTTGCGCACGATGGCCTTGCGGGCCACGGCGTTCAGCGCGTCGTCGGTGAAGGTGAGGCCCACGTTCTCCATCTCGAAGAGGCGGACGTACTGCTTCACGAAGGCGTTCTTCGGCTCGGTGAGGATCTTCACCAGGGCCTTCTCGTCCAGGTCGTCCAGCGTCGCGATGACGGGCAGACGGCCCACGAACTCGGGGATCAGGCCGAAGCGGAGCAGGTCGTCCGGCTCCACCTGGCGGAAGATCTCGCCGGTGCGGCGCTCGTCAGGGTCGGAGACCTTGGCGCCGAAGCCGATCGAAGTGCCCTGCCCGCGCGCCGAGATGATCTTCTCGAGGCCGGCGAAGGCGCCGCCGCAGATGAACAGGATGTTGGTCGTGTCGACCTGCAGGAACTCCTGCTGCGGATGCTTGCGCCCGCCCTGCGGCGGCACGGAGGCGACGGTGCCCTCCATGATCTTGAGCAGCGCCTGCTGCACGCCCTCGCCCGACACGTCCCGCGTGATGGAGGGGTTGTCGGACTTCCGGCTGATCTTATCGACCTCGTCGATGTAGACGATGCCGCGCTGCGCGCGCTCGACGTTGTAGTCCGCGGCCTGCAGCAGCTTGAGGATGATGTTCTCGACGTCCTCGCCCACATAACCGGCTTCGGTGAGCGTCGTCGCGTCGGCGACGGTGAACGGCACGTCGATGATTCGGGCGAGCGTCTGCGCCAGCAGGGTCTTGCCGGTGCCCGTGGGGCCGATCAGCAGGATGTTCGCCTTGCCCAGTTCGACGTCGTTGTTCTTCGTCGCGTGGTTCAGGCGCTTGTAGTGATTGTGGACCGCGACCGAGAGGACCTTCTTGGCGTGATCCTGGCCGATCACGTAATCGTCGAGGACTTCGCGGATTTCCTTCGGAGTGGGCACGCCATCCTTGGACTTCACGAAGGAGATCTTGTGCTCCTCGCGAATGATGTCCATGCACAGTTCCACGCATTCATCACAGATGAACACAGTCGGACCTGCGATGAGCTTACGCACCTCGTGCTGGCTCTTGCCGCAGAAAGAGCAATACAGCGTGCTCTTCGAATCTCCGCTGGCCGCCTTGGTCATGGTCTCATCTCACTCTCTCAGCGAAGCCGGCCGATGGTCTGGACGGCTTCGCCCCGGGGCGTCATCTGCCCTCGCTTGCAGGATACGCGCCGCGGGTTGTCCAAGTCTTGACATTCCCTGATCCGCGCCGGGATCACAAGCGTTCGCTTGCGGGAGCGACATTGTGAGGCGCGCACCTCCGGGAACCGGCGGCGCCTGGCACCAGATGGGAAACGCGCCGAAATGGCACAAGAGCGTGAGGACGACCCGGTGGTCGAAGAGGGTTGGGATCCGCCCATCGTGGCCTTCGATTTCGACGGCACGCTCACCGTGCGCGACAGCTACACGGCGTTCCTCAAGTGGCGGACGCCGGCGTTCCGGTGGTGGCTGGGCAGTCTGCGGCTGGCGCCGGCCGCCGTGGCCTACCTGTTCCACCGGGATCGCGGACGGATCAAAGCGGCGGCGACCAAAGTGTTCCTTTCCGGCGTGCCGCGCGAGCGTCTCGAGGCGGACGCGCGGCGGTTCGCCGAGCTCTTCTCGCGCAAGCTTCTGCGGCCCGACGCGATGATCGCGTGGAAGCGGTGGCGCACGAAGCGCGTCAAGCTGGTGATCGTCACGGCCTCGCCCGACATCGTGGTGGCGCCCTTCGCCCGCGGCCTGGCGGCCCACGACCTGCTGGGAACGCCCCTGGCCTTCGACGCGCAGGACCGGGTCACCGGGGCGTTCTCGTCCCCCAACTGCCGCGGGGCGGAGAAGGTCGCCCGGCTGAAGGCCGCCTACGGACCGGACCTGCGGGTCCACGCGGCCTACGGCGACACCAGCGGCGACACCGAGATGCTGGCGATCGCGGAGCAGCCGTACTTCCGGGTGTTCACCGGCAAGCCGTGAGGCGCGCCTGGCCGGCGGCGCGGGCCGCCGGCGTGCGCAGCTCCGACTGTCCCGGCGAATGCCGGGACCCATCGCAATTGGAAGAGCTCCGAGACGACCGGACCCGCGCCGGGATCACCGGGTATCGGGCACGGACCCTAAGGTTCTCCGGCGATCGACGCCCATGCGGCGGCCAGCTGCGCCTCGAAGGCCTCGCGGCTGAACCCGGCTGCGGCGGCGCGGCCGGCGGCGCGGCGGGCCTCGAAGGTCTCGCCGGCGCGCAGTTCGTCGACGCGTCGCGCGAGCGTCTCGGCGATCTCGATGTAGGCGCCCTCGTCGAACCAGTCGCCGTTCTCGGGCGTGGCGTACTCGCGGCCGCCGCCGCCGGTGAAGCCCACCACCAGCGCGCCCGTGGCCAGGGCCTCGAGGGGCGGCAGGCCGAGGCCCTCACGCTCGCCGAGCGCCAGGAAGAGCTCGCTGCCCGCCATGGCCTGGGCGACCTGGGCGCGGGACATGTCCCTGATCTCGATCCACGGGACCTCGCCCAGGTCGGGCCGCAGCGAGCGGAAGGCGCCGCGGATCAGCCGCCACTCCTGCGGCCGGCGGTTGACGGTCGCGGCGATGCGGAGCCGGCGCGGCCCGCCCGCCGACGCGAAGCCGGGATCCAGCGCGGGCCGAACCACGTGGAGCGGCCGCGTCCAGCCCATCCGCCGGAGCATGTCGGCCGCGAAGCCGGACGGCAGGATCATCGCCTCGGCGCCCCAGCGTTCGATCGAAGGGACGTCCAGGAAGGCCGAGAAGCTGTAGTAGGGCCCCTGGTTGTGCAGGATCTTGCGGCAGGGCGCGTCCATGACCGCCAGCGCGCCCGCGCCGAACATCTCGCCCACCACCGCGATGTCGTCGGCCGCCAGCGACGGGGCGCCGACGCTCCAGGGCGCGTCGAAGCCGGCCGGGAACTCGGGCGCGAAGGCCCCCGGCGGCTCGCCTTCCGGCCGGACGAACAGGAGGCGCGCGTCGTAGCCGAACCGGCGCAGGGCCGCGACGTGGTCGAGGTTCACCAGCTGGCCGCCGGTCCGGTGCACCCCCTGGGTGACGTAGAAGATCCGCAACTGCGCGCCCCCGCCTCACCCGCACGGTGGCGGACTCGCGGGCAAACGAAAAGGGCGCCCGGCGGACCGGACGCCCTTCGCAAAGCCGGGTGGCGGCGCTCAGACGTCGCCGTCACGCTTCTCCCAGACGTGGTCCACGAGGCCCCAGTCCTTCGCCTCGTGCGCGGTCATGAAGTGGTCGCGGTCCAGCGTCTCCTCGACCACCTCGATGGGCTGGCCGGTGTGCTTGGCGTAGATCTCGTTCAGGCGGCGCTTGGTCTTCAGGATGTCCTCGGCGTGGCGCTGGATGTCCTGGGCCTTGCCCGAGTAGCCGCCCGAGGGCTGGTGCACCATGATGCGGCTGTTGGGGAGCGCGATGCGGCTGCCCTTCTCGCCCGCCATCAGCAGGAACGAGCCCATGGAGGCCGCCATGCCCAGGCACAGGGTGATCACCGGGCTCTTGATGTACTGCATGGTGTCGTAGATCGCGAGGCCGGACGTCACGATCCCGCCTGGCGAGTTGATGTACATCTGGATCTCTTTCTTCGGGTTCTCAGCCTCCAGGTGCAGCAGCTGGGCGCAGATGAGGCTGGCCATCCCGTCCTCGACGGGGCCCGCCAGGAAGATGATCCGGTCCTTGAGGAGGCGCGAGAAGATGTCGTAGGCGCGCTCGCCCCGGCTCGTCTGCTCGACGACCATCGGCACGAGGCCAAGGGCGGTGGTCACGGGATCGCGCATCGGAAGTCCTTTTCGAAAGTCGCGACGCGCAGCCTGCGAAAGGCGGCGCGGCAGAGTCCCGATATCGCGTGCCCGCGGGCCCGGCGCAAGGCGGCAGGACGGCGGCAATTGCGCGCCGCCGTCCCGCAGGGCCTCACACGAACAGGAAGTCGTTGGCCTGCAGGCTGGCGAGCGAGACGTTCTGCAGGGTGATCACGTGCGTGGCGTCGAGCGTGATCACCACGTCGGCGCCGACCTGCGCCGCGCGGCTCTGCACGCCCGCGAAGTCCACGAACTGCGACGCGTCGAGCTGGATCACGTCCTTCGACTCGAAGTCCGTCACCACGTCCTTTCCGAAGTCGCCCGAGAAGACGAACCGGTCGACGCCGACGCCGCCCGAAAGCGTGTCGTTGCCGAGGCCGCCGTTGAGCGTGTCCGTGCCCACCAGGCCGGTCAGCTTGTCGGCGCCGCCGAGGCCGTTGATCGTGTCGTCCAGCGCCGTGCCGTTCAGCGTGTCGCCGTTGGCCGTGCCGTTGCGCACCGGCGCATTGGCCACGCCGCGGACGGTGACGTTGATGGTCCCGGTGGAGACCGCGCCGTGGCTGTCCTGCACCTGGTAGGTCAGGACGTCGATCAGCGTCTCGGGCTGCTTCAGGGCGTCGGCGGCGTCCCCGCTGGCGACGTAGACCACCTTGCCGTTCACGATCGAGGCCGTGCCGGCGCCGGTCGACGACGTGACGCCGACCAGGGTCAGGGTGTCGCCCGCGTTGCGGTCGGTGTCGTTGGCCAGCACGTCGATGGTGACCGACTGGTTCTCGGCCACGGTCGCGGCGTCGCCGCCCGTGGAAGGCCGGAAGTTCACGAAGAAGCGGGCCACCGAGCCGTCGTGGTCGGACGTCTGGTTGGCCGCCGCCTGGTTGGCGTTGACGTGGACGATGTCGTACTGGGCGCCGGCCGCGAGCTCCGGCGAGGCCAGCATGTGGTCGATCAGCTGGTTGTTGCCCTCGAAGTTGTACGAGTAGCGCTCGTTGGCCGGCAGCAGGTTGGCGAGGTTGCTCAGCCCGCCGGCTTCCAGCTGGGTGACGCTGGTCTCGAACTGGAAGGCGTTGAAGTCGCCGAGGACGAGCACGCGCGCGTCGGGGTCCGAGGCCAGCAGGTTCTCGACGTAGTTGCGGATGTGCAGCGTCTGCTCGACGCGGCGGTCGTCGCCCGCGTTGAGCGCCGGCTGGTTCTGTCCGAACAGGCCGTCGCTGCCCAGGCGCGAGGTGTTGTGCACGCCGATCAGCGTGACCGTCTCGCCGCCGAACGTGAAGACGCCCACCAGCGGCTTGCGGCTGTTCGCGTAGGTGTCGCCGTTGGCCGGCGTCGTGTCGGTGATCTGGCTGACCGAGACGAAGCCCACGCGGTCGGGATTGTAGAGGTAGCCGTTGCGGATGTTGCCGTTCCCCTCCCCGCCGTTCTGGTTGTTCCCGGTGGGGGCCACCTCGACGTAGACGTAGCGGGGCCCGCCGGCGGCGACGATGGCGTCGATCAGCTTCTGGGCGGTCGGCTGTCCGGAGTAGTTCGTCCCGGCGCCGGGGCCGTCGGCGTCCTGGACCTCCTCGAGGCCGATGATGTCCGGCGCGCCCAGGTTGGTGACGATGTTGCCGGCCAGGGCGTCGAACTTGGCCTGCGGGTCGAGGGGATCGAGGTTCTCGACGTTGAAGGCGCCGACGGTCAGGTGCTCGGCGCCGCCGCGCAGCGTGGTGGTCTCGCGGGGGAGGACGACGGGGCCGCTGCCGGCCGAGCCGATCGCGGTGGGCAGCACCTCATAGTTGCCGCCGAAGTAGTGCATGATGCCGGTGATGTCGCCGAGGTCGTCGCCCGTCACCGCGTTGGGCTTGGCGCCGATCGGCGCGACGCCGCTGTCGTAGAAGATCTGGACCCGCTCGGGGTTGAAGTCGCCGGCGCTGACCGTGATGCCGCCCGCGGCGTTCATGCCGGTGGCGTTCGCGCCCTGGTTGGCGACCACCCAGGTGGAGTTGCCGTTGGTGGGGCCCACGGCCTGGGCGTCGGGCACCGTCACCCGCATGCCTTCCAGCGACTCGTAGAAGTCGATGGCGTCCTCGGCGGGGTCGAAGACGGCGAAGTCGTCGTTGTCGATCACCGAGGTCGGGACGAGACGGCCGCCCGTCCCGAGCACGACCGCGGCCGGCAGCGGGTTGCCGCTGCTGAGCACCGTGATGATCGGCGAGTCGATCTCGGTGATGCCGAGGTTGTTGGCGTTGGAGCCGAAGAACTCGTTGACGTCGCCCTCGACCCGCACGAGGTCGCCCACGCTCACCGTCGGCGCGGCGCCGGTGAAGACGAAGATCGCCTCGGACGTGGCGTCGTTGGCGTCGGGGTTCGGATCCTGGATCCAGAAGCCGCGCGCGCCGGTGGTGTCGATCGCCGTGACGATCCCGGTGGTGAACACGTGCGCCCCGTTGAGCGGCGAGATGTGGCCCGCGCCCTGGATGTCGTGGATCGGCACCGGGGTGGTGTCGTCGTTGAGGATCGTCCCGGTCCCCTCGCCCGAGCCCTGGATCGTGGCCGCGCCGCTGACGTTGACGAGGTTGCTCAGCACGACCTTGAAGGTCTCGTTGGCCTCGGTGGTCGTGTCGCCGTTGATGGTGACCGAGATGGTCTGGGTGGCGGGCCCGCCGGCCGCGAAGGTCAGGGTCCCCGAGGCGGCGACGTAGTCGCTCCCGGCCGTGGCGTTGCCGCCGCTCGTGGCGAAGTCGACCGAGAACTCGCCCGCCGTGTTGCTGCGGGTGACGGTGAACACCATGGTGGTCGCGCCCGCGTCGCCCTCGACGATCGAGACGCTGTCGATCGTGACGCTGGCGCCCACGACGGCGGCCTGGCTGGTGACGCTGATGTTGTCCATGCCGATGAACGCGTCGCTTCCCGTGGCGTCCACGGTCATGAAGCGGATCTGGATCGTGGCCTGGCCGTTCAGCGCGCTGGGCAGGTCCAGCGAGATATGGCCCGTCGCGGCGTTGGCGATGTAGGCGCCCGGCACGTTGGTCCAGGTCTCGCCGTCCGCCAGCCGGTACTGGATGTTGAACTGCTGCACCGCGGCGTCGGCGTCGAGCCGGCGCAGGTCGAGGTCGAGATGCAGGCTCTGGCGGCCGGTGGCGTTGAGGTACAGCACGAGGCTGGGAGCGTCGGCCGTGCCCGACCCCTGGAAGCCCACGACCGGATTGGCGCCATGGAACTCGGCCACGCCGCCGTTGCTGATGGCGAAGCTCGACTGGTTGGCGATCACGTCGACGGCGCCCAGGTTCGAACCGGTGAGCGTGCGCGCATCGGTGTTGGTGATCGACCCGCTGCTGATGTCGCCCAGGTAGCCGACGATGCTGGGCACGCCGCTCCAGTCGTCGTTGGCGGTGATCAGGGAGATGTTGGACCAGTCCTGGAAGAAGTCCCCACCAGCCAGGTTGAAATAGACCGCGCTCATTATGCCCCCACTGAAACACCCGTTACGCGGCCCCTCCCCAGGGGCCGGTCAGCCAACCAAGCCTGCCCCAGGTTCGAGCGCAAGCGCCGGCGGCCGTTCGCCCACAGGCGGCGCACAGTTGCGGCCGCGCTGCCCGCGCAGAGCCCGCTCTGCGCAAGGATCGGGCTGGCTTAGCGAGCCCGGGTGACAGGTCGAAGACGGTCTGATCAAAGTCCCGCGTCCGCCACGCAGGCGGCGATCCCATCGACGGCGCATCCCGCCGCGGCTCAGGAGTCCCGAATGAAGTTGGCCTTCATCGCCGCCGCCCTGAGCCTCGCGGCGGGGCCGCTCGCCGCGGCGGTCAAGCCGGTCCCCCGCGACGCGCGGGTCTGGGCCGCGGCCGAGGCGGCGCGCGCCGAGCAGCTGAAGCTGCTCGAAACGGTGGTGAACATCGACTCCGGGACGGGCGACGTCGAGGGGGGCCGGAAGGTCGCCGCCGTCCTGATCCCGCGCCTCGAGGCGCTGGGCATGACGGTCGAGAAGGTCCCGGCCGAGGCGCCGGGACTGCCCGAGAACATCGTCGCCACGCTGAAGGGGACGGGCAAGGCCCGCATCCTGCTGATCGGGCACCTCGACACCGTGTTCGAGCCCGGGACGGCGGCGAAGTGGCCCTATTCGACGGCCGGCGACCGAGCCACCGGGCCCGGCGTCGGCGACGAGAAGGGCGGGGTCGTGGCCGGGGTCTATGCGCTCGGGATCCTGCGCGACCTCGGGTTCAGGGACTTCCGGCAGATCGTCTTCCTGATCGAGAGCTCGGAGGAGCGCGGGTCCCCGGGCACGCGCAAGCTGATCGACCGCCTGCTGGCCGACGCCGACGTGGAGCTGAACCTCGAGCCGGGCGACGCCCCCGACGTGATCACGGTCTGGCGCAAGGGCTCGACGGTCGTGAACATCGCGGTCAAGGGCCGCGCCGCGCACGCCGGGGTCGCGCCGCAGGAGGGCCGCAACGCGGCGGAGGAGCTGATCAACCAGCTCAAGGGAACGGCGCAGTTCCCGAAGACCGGCGACGGCACGACGCTGAACCTGACGGTCCTGGACGCGGGCACGCGCAACAACATCATCCCCGAGGACGCCAGCGCGACCCTGAGCCTGCGCGTGCGGGAGAAGGCCGAGGCCGAGCGCGTCTTCTCGGCGCTGGAGGCCAACGCGCGCACGACGGTCATTCCCGACACCCGGGTGACGGTGACGCGGCAGCCCTCCTTCCCGCCCCTGCCCGACAATCCCGCCACCGACGCCCTCGCCGACCGCGCGGCGGCGATCTACGCCGGCCTGGGACTTTCGCTCGGCCGGGGCGGCAATGGCGGCGCCTCGGAGTCGGCCCTGGCCCACGAGGCGGGCGTGCCCGCGCTGGACGGACTGGGCCCGGTCGGCGGGGCGTTCCACTCGGACAAGGAGTGGATCGACCTCAGGAGCGTGACGCCGCGGCTCTACCTGCTGACCAAGCTGATCATGGACGTGGCGAAGACGCCGCCCGCGCGGCACGCCCGGACGCGCTGAGCGTCGGGTTCAGGCGGCGATCCCGGCGATCCACTCGCGCAGCACCGCCAGCACCTGCTCGGGCGGCGCGTACCCGCGCGTGACGACGCCGTAGACGCCCTGGGCGTTCGGCCCGCCGACCAGGGTGGGAAAGCCCGTGACGCCGGCGCGGTGCGATGTCGCGTAGTCGCGCCAGGTCTCCTGCTTGGCCTCCTCGGTGGACCAGTCGGCCAGGAAACGCTCGCGATCGAGCCCGAAGTCGGCGGCGAGATCGGCCAGGACCTCGGGCCGGGTCACGTCCCGGCCCTCGGCGTAGAAGCCGCGCTGCACGGCCGCCAGGTATCGCAGGGCCACGTCCTGCCCCTCGCGGCGCACCACCACCACGGCGCGCGCGGCGGGGTCGGTGTCGTAGACGAAGCCGGGCTGGTTGATCACCGCGGGATCGAAGGGCAGCCCGGACGCCTCGTGCACATGATGCCAGTGCCCGGCGATGTCGACCTTGGCCTTGTCGGTCATCGGCTCTTCCGTGCCGGGCCGCAGACCCCCCATGATCACCCGGATCGGCAGGGCGTTGCCGTAGGCGGCGCGGACCTGCTCGATGACCGGCGAGAACCCATAGCACCACGAGCACATCGGGTCGGAGAAGTAGATCAGATGCGGGCCGTCCATCCCTCGCCTCCTTGTCCGCGCGATGATCGCAGCGATCCGGCCACGGGTCACGCGCGCTCTTCACCTTCGCCGCCCAATGGGTCCACACTCGTCCCATGGCGCACGACCATCACGACCATCATCACGACCACGATCATGAGCAGGAGCCGCCCTCCGAGATCGCCCTGCGCGTGAAGGCCCTGGAATCGCTGCTCGTGGAGAAGGGCCTCGTCGAGCCGGCGGCGCTCGACGCCATCGTCGACCACTACGAGCACAAGGTGGGCCCCAGGAACGGCGCGCGCGTGGTCGCCCGGGCGTGGACGGACCCGGACTACCGCCGCCGGCTGCAGGAGGACGCGACCGCCGCGATCGCCGAGTTCGGCTTCACCGGGCGCCAGGGCGAGCACATGATCGCGGTGGAGAACGGCCCCGGCGTTCACAACCTCGTCGTCTGCACCCTGTGCTCCTGCTACCCCTGGCCCGTCCTGGGCCTGCCGCCGGTCTGGTACAAGTCGCCGCCCTACCGCTCGCGCGCCGTGATCGATCCGCGCGGCGTGCTGCGCGAGTTCGGGACCGAGCTCCCCGAGGACGTCGAGGTGCGGGTCTGGGATTCCACGGCCGAGGTCCGCTACCTGGTCATTCCCGAGCGCCCGCAGGGGACCGAGCACCTGGACGAGGGGGCCCTGGCCGCCCTCGTCACGCGGGACGGCATGATCGGGACGGCGCGGCTGTGAACGGCGTCCACGACATGGGGGGCATGCACGGGATGGGTCCCGTCGCGCCCGAGCCGGGCGAGCCCGTGTTCCACCACGCGTGGGAGGGCCGGGTCCACGCCATGACCCTCGCCTCCCCGACCCGGGGAAACATCGACGCGGGCCGCCACCAGCTCGAGCGGCTGCCGCCGGCGGAATACCTGCGGATGAGCTACTACGAGAAGTGGCTCGCCCGGCTCGAGCTGCTGCTGGTGCAAGGCGGGTTCGTGACCGCCGAGGAACTGGCGACGGGCCGCGCCGACCCGGCCGCGCCGAAGGGGACGCCCGTGCGCCCCGCGGACAGTGTCGAGGCCGCGCTCACCGGCCCCTATTCCTACGTCCGCGAGGCCGGGGCGCCCGCCTACGCCGTCGGCGACAGGGTCCGCGCCCGCCGGATCAGCCCGCCGGGCCACTGCCGTCTGCCCCGCTACGTCCGCGGCTGCGTCGGAACGATCCTGCGCCGCCACGGCGCGCATGTGCTGCCGGACGCCAACGCACACGACCTGGGGGAGCAGCCCGCGCAACTGTACACGGTGCGCTTCGCCGCGCGCGACGTGTGGGGGCCCGAGGCGTCCGCCATCGACAGCATCAGCCTGGATCTCTGGGAGCCCTACCTTGAGCGCGCCTGACGTCCTGGCGCTGCCGCGTCTCCCGCGCGACGCCGAGGGGCCCGTCTTCGCCGAACCCTGGCAGGCGCAGGCCTTCGCGCTCGCCCTCAGGCTCCATGAGGCCGGCGCGTTCAGCTGGCCCGATTGGGCGGAAGCCCTGTCGCAGGAGCTGGCGAAGGACCCGGCCGACGACGGCTCCCGCTACTACGAGCATTGGGTGGCCGCGCTCGAGCGGCTGGTCGACACCGGGGGCCTGACAAGCGCCGCCGAGCGTGCGGCCCGGCAGGCCGCCTGGGCCGAGGCCTACCGGCGCACGCCCCACGGCCGACCGGTCGAATTGTGAAGCTTCAGGGAACCGTCGCCATGACCACGCGCTCAAGCTCGTGGAGGACGGAATGGTTCAACTTGCGGTGACCCTGAAGGACGGGGACTGGACGGTCTTTCACGACGGCAAGGCCGTGGCCGGCGAGCTCTCACGCTCGGCCGCCGTGCAGATGGCCAAGGACCTGGCGTTCGAGGCCGAGGAGCGCGGCGAACCGGTCGAGCTCCTGATCCAGGGCTACTATGGCGAAGTGAGCCGCCGCATCACGGGCGGCTCCGAGGACTAGCCCCGACGCATCTGCGCCTTCATCTCGCGCTTCGCGCGGGCCTCAGCCTTGGCCTGGGCCTTGCGGGCCTTCCGCTCGTCGCGCTTCAGCTGGAGCATCAGCTCCTCGTCGTTCTCGCGCGCCAGGCGGGCCTCTTCCTCGGCCTTCTCCTTGGCGATGCGCGCGGCTTCCTTCTCGGCGGCGCGACGCTCGCGGACTTCCGCCAGCTCGCGCGCCTTCTTCTGCTCGCGCGTCTCGAAGGCGCCTTCGGCCCGGACGGTCGGCTTCGGCTTGAACTTCTCGAGGAGGGCTTTCCGGGCCTCGGCCTGAGCGGCGAGACGATCGGAGAAGCCAGGCATGACCTTGGATTCTCTCATGTTCACTTATGGCAGTTGATGAAACTGGTTGGCCCCGCGAGGGAAACCCCCGCGGGAGCCGAGAGGTTGCGCGACCTCAGCCGACGATCTCGTCGTCCTTGAAGAACTGCGCGATCTCGATCCCGGCGTTTTCCAGGCTGTCCGAACCGTGCACCGAGTTCTCGCCCACGCTCTCGGCGTAGAGCTTGCGGATCGTGCCGTCGGCGGCCTGGGCCGGGTTGGTGGCGCCCATCACCTCACGGTACTTCGCCACGGCGTTCGGGCCTTCCAGCACCTGCACCACGACCGGCGCGGAGGTCATGAAGTCGACGAGCTCGCCGTAGAACGGGCGCTCCTTGTGCACCTCGTAGAACTTCTCGGCCTGGGCCTTGCTCATCCGGATGCGGCGCTGAGCCACGATCCGCAGGCCGGCGTCTTCGATCACCGCGTTGATCTTGCCGGTCAGGTTCCGCCGCGTGGCGTCCGGCTTGATGATCGAGAAGGTGCGTTCGGTCATGGGCTCCGCTGGGCTACTGCAGATGTGGGAAAGACGCGGGGCAGGCCCCCGCGCGAGTGGCGCGGTCTATATCGTGATGCCGCCCGCCAGCGCAACCCGGGATGCGCCCCGGGCGCCGGGCCAGATTCGCGCAGGCATGACGCACCCGCGCGCGTCTGATAGAGCCCCCCGCCAGCTAGCCCCATGTTGCAGATCAACGACCTTGTCCTCGACGCCTGGGGACGCCGCTTCTTCGACCACGCCACGGTCACCCTGCCCAAGGACGCCAAGGTCGGCCTCGTGGGGCGCAACGGCGTGGGCAAGACCACGCTGTTCAAGGTCATCCTGGGCCAGCTCGTCCACGGCTCGGGCGAGATCGGCCTGCCGCGCCATGCCCGGATCGGATCGGTCGACCAGGAGCACCCCGCCACTCCCGTGTCGCTGCTCGACACCGTGCTCGAGGCCGATGTCGAGCGGCACACCCTGCTGGGGCGGCTGGACACCGCGCCCCCCGAGGACCTGGGCGACATCTACGCGCGCCTGATCGAGATCGACGCCGATCGCGCCCCTTCGCGCGCCGCCGAGATCCTCGCGGGCCTGGGATTCAGCCAGGCCGACCTGGCGCGGCCGATGGCCGAGTTCTCGGGCGGCTGGCGGATGCGCGTCGCGCTGGCCGCGAGCCTGTTCGCCGAGCCCGACCTGCTGCTGCTGGACGAACCCACCAACTACCTGGATCTGGAAGGGGCGCTCTGGCTCGAGGCGCGCCTCAAGAAGTACCCCCACAGCGCCATCGTGATCAGCCACGACCGCGAACTGCTGAACAACTCGTGCGACCACATCCTGCACCTGAAGGACGGGAAGCTGAACCTGTACGTCGGCGGCTACGACGCCTTCGAGCGGCAGCTGACCGAGAAGCTGCGTTTGCAGGAGGCGATGCGCGTGAAGATCGAGGCGCAGCGGGCCCACCTGCAGTCGTTCGTGGACCGGTTCCGCTACAAGGAGTCCAAGGCCCGCCAGGCGCAGTCGCGCCTGAAGATGATCGCGCGCCTGCCGCCGGTCGCCGCGGTGGTGGAGGAGCGGGTGACGCCGTTCGTGCTGCCCTCGCCCGAGCGGCCGCTGGCGCCGCCGCTGCTGCGGCTGGAGGACGCCGCCGTGGGCTATGGCGGACCGCCGATCCTGAAGAAGCTGAACCTGCGCCTGGACGTGGACGACCGCATCGGGCTGCTGGGAGTCAACGGCGCCGGCAAATCCACCTTCGCCAAGCTGGTCGCAGGCGCGCTGAACGCCGAGACCGGGCGGCTGCACCGCTCCCCGCGCCTCAAGGTCGGCTGGTTCCACCAGCACCAGATCGAGGCGATGGACCCCGACGACACCCCGCTGGAGATCATCCGCCGGGTGATGCCCGAGGCGACGGAGGCGTCACGGCGCAACCGGCTGGCGCAGTTCGGGATCGGCTTCGAGAAGGTGGAGACGACGGTCGCCAACCTGTCGGGGGGCGAGCGGGCGCGCCTGCTGCTGAACCTGGTGGCGATGGAGGCGCCTCACCTCCTGATCCTCGACGAGCCGACCAACCACCTCGACATCGACTCGCGCCGCGCGCTGCTGGACGCGCTGAACGCGTACGAGGGCGCGGTCATCCTGATCACCCACGACCGGTCGCTGATGGAACTGGTGGCCGACCGGCTATGGCTCGCCGCCGACGGCGGCATCGAGCCGTTCGACGGCGACCTGGAGGACTACGCCAACTTCGTCCTGGAGCGCGCCCGGATGGCCGCGCGAAGCCCGACGCAGGTGAAAGCCGAGACCGCTCCGCCGCCGCCGCCTCCGCCGCCGCCGGCAAGGGCCCGGGTTCCCACGGGACCCGCCCGCCGACGGGCGGAAGCGGCCGAGGCCGCCCTGCAGAAGGCCACCGAACTGGTGGCGATCATCGATCGGGCCCTCGCGGACCCGGCGACCTTCTCGGGCGACCCCGCCAAGGCCGCTGAGCTGGGGCGCAGGCGGGAGGCCGCACAGGCCGCCCTGGAGCGGGCGGAACTGGAGTGGATCGAGGCCCAGGAGGCCTACGAGGCGGTCCTCAGGTGATGTGCTTGGGGCTGATGGGATCCGAGCCGGGGAAGGTCTCCTCGATCGCCTCGTCCAGCAGCGCCTCCTGACGGTCCTCGGCCGAGGCCTCGCGCTCCGCGAGATGATCGTGCTTCTGGCCTTCCGGCAGCGGCTCGGCGCTGCGGCTCGAAGGACCTTCCACGCTGCGCTGTTCCCTGATGTCGCAGGTCGGGTCCGTGGCCAGGTCGGCGGTCGCCCCGCTCGTGCCGTGGGTCAGGCCGCGATCCTTGTCGTGCTTACCGGTTTGCATTTGACGCTCCTCGCATTCGGTATGGGGAACGTCGGCCAGGCGAAGGGGTTGCCTTGGCCGTAGCCGCATCGACGTCCCGTGCGGTCAGCCTCGCTTGGGACCGCCGAGCAGGATCTGGCCCTCGTTCTGGAGCCGGCCCTTCAGCTTGTTGGCGATCATGCCGAAGATGCCCGGCAGGACCACGTCCAGCCGGACGTCCTGGTCGGACACGTCGATGGACCCGGTGATGGTCTGGCCGATCGCCTGCAGCGAGAAGGCGAGCCGGTCACCCGTCCAGCTCTGCTTCAGCTCGCCCACGGCGCCGATCTGGCTGGTGAGGCCGCCGAGGCCCTCGGAGATGCGGCGGCGGGCTTCGGCGCGGCCCAGCTGGTGCGGGATGGTGACGGTGATCGGCTTGCTCATGGGCCCTAGAACGATCCAGGCGGCGCAGGGGGTTCCCGTCGTGGGCGCCGCGCCTTAGCCTCGCGGGCGATGGAACCCGACCGCAGCCTCTTCGGCAACGGCCCCTACCCTGCCACAGGCCCGTTGGCGGTGCTGGCGCGCGTGGCGTTCCTGGGCGCGCTTCTGGCGATCGTCGTGGCGGTCTTCCTGCCCTCGCGCCTGGTGCCGGATTTCGTGCGCTCGACCAACCTGCAGCACTTCGCAGCCTACTATGTGGCGGGCCTCCTGGGCCTCGCCGCCTCGCCCCGGACTCCGATCCGCCAGGTGGCGTTCCGGATCTTCGCTTTCGCCACCGTCCTGGAGAGCCTTCATCTGCTCTCGGGCGCGCGGCTTCGGCCGCTGATCGACAACTGGGTCGCCGACCTGGGGGGACTGGCCGCCGCGCTGGCGCCCGTGGCGGTGGCGCACTTCCGGCGGCGCTTCGAACGGCCCGGCGCCGGCTAGAGGAACATCCAGCGTCGGTGCTGCTCGCGGACGCGAAGGTTGTTCTGCACGTTCACGACGCCGTCGACGTCGGCGACATCCTCGATGCGGCGCTTGTCGGCCTTGCGCCGGACGGTGCCGTTCAGGATCACCTCGCCGTTGCGCACGTCCACCTCGACGTCGCTGAGATCCAGTCGCCGCTCGTCCTCGAGCCGCTCGGTGATCACCGCCCAGAGCACCCGGTCGGAGGGCCCGTCGCGGCGTCCCTGCCGGCGGTCGGCCCAGGCGTCGGCGCGGCGGCGGTCGTCATGGCGGGGCGGATCGTCGCGGTAACGGCCCTCGTCGTAGCGGCGGGGTTCGTCGTAGGCCCGCACCTCGCCGAGCGGGCGCCGCTCGTCGCGTCGGTCCCAACGCTCGTCCCGGTCCACCCGGTACCCGGTCCGGTGCTCCGGATCGTAGGCGTAGCGGTCTGAGTAATCCGCCTGGCCGTAGTCGTCGCGGTCGCGGTCCCTCAGGCGCCGCAGACGCTCGCTCTCCAGGTCGCGCCAGTCTTCCCGCGCCATCCAGCGTCTCCTTGAAACGGTCTTGATGCTGACGGAGAAACCTGCGCCTTGCGCTTCGGTTCCCGAAGCCGACCATGGGCCTGGGCCCGATTCCGCGGAGCTGACCGAGCCTTGCTAGCCCAAGACCCCGACGCGCGGCCCGGCTCCCTCCCCGAGGACGTGGAAGAGGAACTGGCCGCCGTCCTGCCCGAGACGCAGGGCTCGCGGTTCGGGCGGTTCCTGGGCGGCGCGATCTGGCATTTCGTGGCCGTGATCCTGCTGGCGGCGGCGGCGTTCATCCTGTGGCGGGAATTCCACGACCTCAGCCCCCAGGAGCTGGCCGCGGCGATCCGCGCCTGGGGCTGGGACTCGACGCTGATGGCCATCGGCCTGTCGGCCGGAAGCTTCGCCCTGATGGGGGTCGTCGAGCTGATGGGCCTGCGATGGGCCGGCGCCCGCATCGGCGCCGGCTCGGCCATGGCGGGGGGCTTCATCGCCTGCGCCCTGTCGCACAGCCTGGGCGCGAACCTGCTCGTCGCGGGGGCGGTGCGGGCCCGCTTCTACGCCAAGCACGGGATCACCCTGCGCCAGGTGGCGGCGGCCACCGTGTTCAACAGCTTCACCTTCACCGCCGGCATCGCGACCCTGGCGGGCTTCAGCCTGCTGCTGGCGGGCAGCCACGAGATCGCCGCGGTCAGCCGCATCGCCAATCCGGTCGCCGACGTGCTCGGCGGGCTGCTTCTGGCGGGCGTTGGCGGCTACGTCGTGCTGTGCGCCGTGCTGAGAAAGCCGCTGCGCGCGTTCGGCCACAGCGTGAAGCTGCCCTCGCTCAAGGTGGCCCTGGCGCAGCTCGCGATCGGGACGATCGACAACGCCATGGCCGCCGCCATCCTGTGGGTTCTGCTACCTGCGGGTGCGATCGGCTACTTCGCCTTCGTGGGATCCTATGCGCCGTCCGTGATCGTCGGCCTCATCTCGCACGTGCCGGGCGGCGTAGGGGTGTTCGAGAGCACGCTTTCGACCCTCACGAAGGGGCTGAACCCCGCCGCGCTGGCCGCGGGCTTCCTGGGCTACCGCCTCTTCTTCTTCCTGCTGCCGCTGATGATCGCGGGCCTCGCGCTGGCCGCCGACACCGTGCGGGAACGCGCCCGCGCCGCCCGGCCCTGAAAAAAATTCTACCAGTGGATGCATCCCGTGCATCCGGGCGCGCCCTGGCCTCGTAACTCCGACGTCCGCGCATCTCCCACACACACGGACAAAAACGCGGCAGCGGCCCTGTTCCCCGACAACCGCCGCCGTACGCCCCGGTCCCCCGCCTCCCGTCGCGGGGACCGGGGCGACCCTTATCCGGAAGCTCCAAAACCGCTACTGGAACGGCCATGAGCCGCCCCCTCGCCGTTTTCGCCTACGATTTCGACGGCACCCTCGCGCCCGGCAACATGCAGGAACACGCGTTCATCCCGGACGAGCTGGGGATGGACCACGCCGACTTCTGGGCCGAGGCGGGGCGCCTGGCGCGCGCCCAGCGGGGCGACGGCATCCTGGCCTACATGCACCTGATGCTCGCCAAGGCCCGCGAGAAGGGCCTTGAGCTCAGCCTGGAGAGCTGGCGTCGCCGCGGCGCGAGCCTGCCGCTGTTCCCGGGCGTCGAGGACTGGTTCGCCCGGCAGAACGCGCGGGCCGAGGCGCTGGGGCTGGACCTGCGCCACTTCATCATCTCGTCCGGCAACCGCGAGCTGATCGAGGGCTCGCCGATCGCCGGCTGGTTCGAGCGCATCTACGCCTCGGGCTTCATGTTCGACGAGGACGACGACGCCATGGGGATCGCCCTGGCGATCAACTACACGGCCAAGACCCAGTACCTGTTCCGGATCAACAAATGGACCCTGGACGAGTGGGACAACGAGGGGATCAACGCCTACCTCGTCGACCGCGAGCGCCCGGTGCCGTTCAGCCGCATCGCGTTCTTCGGCGACGGGCTCACCGACATCCCGGTGATGCGGGTGATGACCGACCACGGCGGCCACCCCGTGGCGGTCTACGATCCGCAGACGCCGATCACCGAGGCCGCAGCCGCCAAGCTGCTGGCCGACGGCCGATCCCGGCTGGCGGCCGGCGGCGACTACCGCGAAGGCTCCAGGCTGGACACGCTGGCCGAGGACATCCTGCGCGAGATGGCCCGCGGCGTGACCAGCGACATGTTCGGGTAGCTGACCGGCCGCGACAGGGGAGGTAAGGCTCGCCTCAGCGGTCGTCGTACAGCCGCCGCAGCACCGCGGGCGCGAGGCCCGGGAGGTCCTCGGAGATCAGGCCGGGACCATGCAGGTCGGCGGCTTCGGCGTGGATCCAGGCGGCGGCGCAGGCGGCTTCGAAGCTGTCCATGCCCTGGCTGACCAGGCCGCCGATGAACCCCGCCAGCACGTCGCCCGAGCCGGCGGTGGCGAGCCAGGGCGAGCCGTTGACGTTGACGGCCGCGCGGCCGTCCGGCGCGGCAATGACGGTGTCCGGGCCTTTCAGCAGCACGACCGCCCCGGCTCGTTCGGCGGCCTTGCGGGCGGCGGTGATCCGCTCGGGCGACGCCTTCAACAGGCCCGGGAACAGCCGCTCGAACTCGCCCGCGTGCGGCGTGAGGACGTCGTCGCGATCGAGCACGGAGAACAGCTCCTCGGGATCGTCCCGGAAGACCGTGATCGCGTCGGCGTCGATCACCAGCGCCGCGCCCGTGCGGGCGAGCGCCAGAACGTTCAGCAGGGTCGTCTCGCTCACGCCCGCGGCCGGGCCGATGATGGCCGCGTCGGCGGTGTCGGCCGCCTGCTCCAGCTCCAGGTCGGTCGCGAAGGGACGCAGCATCACGGCTTCCAGGTGCGCGGCGTTCGGGGCGAGCGCCTCCTCGGTGGCGTAGAGGGTGACGAGGCCCGCCCCGATGCGCAGGCCCGCCCGGGCCGCGAGCCGCGCGGCCCCGGTGCTCCAGGCCTCGCCGGAGATCACGATCAGGCGTCCGCGGGCATGCTTGTGGGCGGTCGCCGTCGGCCAGGGGAAGCGGGCGAGCCAGAGCTCGGGGCCATTCTCCACGAGCTTC
This sequence comes from Phenylobacterium sp., assembly GCF_016793225.1. Classification (GTDB taxonomy): domain Bacteria; phylum Pseudomonadota; class Alphaproteobacteria; order Caulobacterales; family Caulobacteraceae; genus Phenylobacterium. The sequence goes on along the minus strand of NZ_JAEUMN010000157.1, from coordinate 20,296 downwards.
GACGGCGTCGCGCCCAGCCCGATGTCGGCCACCACCACCTCGCCGCAGAGGCTGCGGCCGGGCTCCAGCACCAGCCCCGGCTTGCGGGCGTGGAAGGTCACGGTCAGCCCGGCGCAGACGGCGGGCCCCTTGGGCTGGCCCGTGTCGCCCGGCACGCCGCTGGGAACGTCCACCGCGACGACCGCCTCCGGCCGCCCGGCCAGAGCCGCGGCGGCCTGCGCGGCCACGCCGTCCAGGGGCCGCGAGAGGCCGGCCCCGAAGAGCGCATCGACGACGAGCCCCTCGCCGGCCCTGCCCTCCAGCGCGCGGGTCTCGCCGTCCCAGCGCGCGGCCATGGCCTGCGCGTCGGCGGTGGCCGGCTCGCCCAGCCGGCGGACCTCGACCGGCCAGCCCCGCGCCTTCAGCAGACGGGCGATCACATAGCCGTCGCCGCCGTTGTTGCCCGGTCCGCAGAGCACCTGCGTCGGCTGGGGGCTGAAGCGCGCGGCGATCGCCTCGACCACGGCCGCGCCCGCCCGCTCCATCAACTCGACGCCCGGCGTGCCCCGCGCGATCGCGGCGCGGTCGGCCGCGGTCATCTCGGCGACGGTGAGGATCGGCTGGGCGGTCACGCGGGACTCCGTTGGCGGCCAACGGTGTTTCACCCCGCGCGCCCGGGTTCAAGCCCCGCTCAGAGCACCTGCGTCGCGGCCTCGGCGCCCTTCTCGACCAGCCGCACCGTTCCGCCGTCGGTTTCCAGGACGGTGATGGAGCAATGGTCGGGCCGGAACGCCAGGACCTGGTCGACGCCCAGCAGGCGCGAAACGGCGGCGTTGATCGCGACGTAGTGCGAGAAGACGGCCGTGTGGCCCCGGCGGCTGAGCGACTCGACGATCTCCCCGCGCCAGGCGTCGTAGTCGAGGTCGCCGCGGATGTCGGACCAGACCCCCTCGAAGGCCCTGCGCAGCCACGCCGGGCGCTCGGCCGCGCTCAGGCCCGACGGCGTCGGGATCTCGCCCACCACCGGGTCGACCTCGATCGTGACGCCCAGGGCCTGCGCCGTGGGCTCGGCGGTCTCGCGGCAGCGCCGCAGGGGCGAGCTGACGACCAGCCGCGGCCGCTCGTCCTGGGGACGCGACAGCAGCCAGTCCCGCGCCGCCCGCGCCTGCCCCTGCCCGGTCTCGTCGAGGCCGGGGTCGTCGTCGTGGCCGCCCCAGGTGGAGGACGGCCGGCCGTGCCGGATGAGGTAGAGCCGCGCCATGGTCACGCCGGGGTGAAGATGTTGAGGTCGCCCGCCTGCGACACGGTTCCCTTGCGGCCCACCTGTTCCGAGGCCTCCATCGAGGCCAGGGTCGCGGGATCGGCCGGCGTGTTGGCCACGAACCGGCGGCCGTTCTCGTCACGGCCCACGACGATCGCCATGAAGGGTCCCTCTCGCTTGTGGACAACGGTGTAGGTCTCGATCGTGCCGACGCCCTGCGGCGTCTCGACGATCTCGGGGTGCGGCAGCGCATCGATCTCGCGCTGCAGGACCGCCGGGTCCTCGCGCTCGAACGGCCTGTCGGGCGGCGTGGTGGAGTAGATGCCGGTGGACTGCTTGGTGAGGTACCAGCCGTTGCCCGTGATCAGGCCGTAGGCGCCCGGCTTCTCCGTGAGCTTGCGGTGCATCACGGCCACGGAGTGCATGACGTAGTTGTTCCCGGGGCCGCCCATGTAGGGGAGCCCGCCGGTCACCGTCAGGCCGCGCGGATCGTCCAGCGACAGCCCCAGTTCCTCGGCCCCGACCTCCACCGCCACCGGGAAGCACGAGTAGAGGTCGATGAAGTCGATCCGGTCGAGACCGACGCCGGCCATCTCGAACGCCCGCTTCCCGGTGAGCCGCATCGCCGGGCTGGAGTGGAAGTTCTGGCGGTCGGTGAGATTCCACAGGTCGGCCGCGTCGGCGCAGCCGTGCAGATAGACCCACTTCGATTCCGGGACGCCCAGCTCGCGCGCCTTCCTGACGCTGCAGACGAGGACGGCCGCCGACTGGTCCACCTCCATGATGGCGTTGAGCAGCTTCGGGTACGGGAAGCCGATCATCCGGTTCTTCTCGGAGACCTCGACCAGCTCCTCGGGCGTGCGGGCGGTGGGGAACCAGGCGTCCGGGTTCTTCGCCGCCACCTGGCTGAACGCGGAGAACAGCTTGCCCAGCCGCTTCTGGTGGTCGGGGATCGAGCGCTTGTCGCGGGCCCGCAGGGCGTTCTCGAACATCGGATAGATGTTGATCGGGCGGTTCAGGCCGTGGCGGCCCTCATAGGGGGTGTTGCCCGGCCGGGGATCGCCGACCCGCTGGGGCGGATCGAGCGTCTCGTCCTCGACGGCCTTCCAGTCGTCGAACGGGAGCCCCTTGCCGGCGCGCTTCATGGCCGAGCCCAGGAACTCGCATCCCACGGTGAGGGCCAGGTCCGCCTCGCCGCGCGCGATCCGCTCGGCCAGCATGTTGATCAGGTACTGGGGCGTGTTGCCGCCCATCTCGGAGTAGGCGCTCCAGCGCGGGTTCGCGCCGATCATGCCGGAGAGCAGCGCCGGCGGGTTGGTGGAGTGCGGAATCATCCCCCGCTTCGAGCCGGGCGCGTCGATGGTGAAGCCCGCCACGGCCAGCGTGTCGATCGCCGCCAGGCCCGCCGCGCCGATGCCGGCGTCCGCCGCGGCGCGTTCCGCCGCAATCTTCAGCAAAGTGGTCGGCGACGGCGAAGCGGCCGGATCGCCCCGGTAGGTGAATTGGCCCGCTCCGATGAGCACCGGGGTCCGTTCGTCCATGTCAGCTCTCACTCCCGAGACGTTTCGCGGCGATCCTAGGGGTGGAAGACGCCGTCACAAGGCGATTCCCGGCCTGATCGTTTTTTGAACTTTCGGCGCCTATTTCCTAGGCGCCCGCTCAGTTTCGCAACTCGCCCCAACGGCAAGCAACCGCTCGCCGCTTGTGAGGGCGGCCCGGCGCGTGCTGGGTCGCCCGCAACCGGCGGGGGCCCCGGCGACCGCAAGCCAATGTCGAGCGCATGAAAAAGATCGAAGCCATCATCAAGCCCTTCAAGCTCGACGAGGTGAAGGAGGCTCTCCAGGAACTGGGCGTCCAGGGGATGACCGTCATCGAAGCCAAGGGCTACGGGCGCCAGAAGGGCCAGACCGAGCTCTACCGCGGCGCCGAGTACGTCGTGGACTTCTTGCCCAAGATCAAGGTCGAGGTCGTGGTCGCGGACGATCAGTTGGACCGCGCGCTGGAGGCCATCGCCGGCGCCGCGCGCACCGGTCGGATCGGGGACGGCAAGATCTTCGTCACCGAGGTGCTGGACGTCGTGCGGATCCGCACGGGCGAGTCCGGCGCGATCGCCATCTGAACATCGGGTCTATCGAAAGGGGATAATCAACAATGGCTTCCGCCAAGGACATCCAGAACCTCATCAAGGAAAAGGACGTCAAATACGTCGACGTCCGCTTCACCGACGTGCGCGGCAAGATGCAGCACGTGACCTTCGACATCGACCTGGTGGACGAGGAATTCCTCACCGACGGCACCATGTTCGACGGCTCCTCGATCGCCGGCTGGAAGGCGATCAACGAGTCCGACATGAAGCTGCGTCCCGACCTGGACTCGGCGATCATCGACCCGTTCTACCAGCAGACCACGCTGGCGCTGTTCTGCGACGTCGTGAACCCCGACACCAACACGCCCTACAACCGCGACCCGCGCTCGATCGCCAAGGCCGCGCTGAACCACGTGAAGGCGCTGGGCATCGGCGACACCGTCTACTTCGGTCCGGAAGCCGAGTTCTTCATCTTCGACGACGTGCAGTGGAACACCGCCCCGCACGACACCCGCTACTCCTACGACTCCACCGAACTGCCGGTCAGCTCGGGCAAGGCCTATCCGGAAGGCAACATGGGCCACCGGCCCGGCCCGAAGGGCGGCTACTTCCCCGTGAACCCGGTGGACTCGGGTCAGGACCTGCGCGGCGAGATGCTGGCGGTCATGGGCGAGCTGGGCATGAAGCCCGAGAAGCACCACCACGAGGTGGCGCCCGCCCAGCACGAGCTCGGCCTGAAGTTCGACGAGCTGATCACCATGGCCGACCGCCTGCAGCTCTATAAGTACGTGATCCACAATGTGGCCCACGCCTACGGCAAGACGGCCACCTTCATGGCCAAGCCGATGTTCGGCGACAACGGCTCGGGCATGCACGTGCACCAGTCGATCTGGAAGGCCGGCAAGCCGATGTTCGCGGGCGACAAGTACGCCGGCCTCTCGGACATGTGCCTCTGGTACATCGGCGGCATCATCAAGCACGCCAAGGCGATCAACGCGTTCTCGAACTCCACGACGAACTCGTACAAGCGCCTGGTGCCGGGCTACGAAGCCCCGGTGAAGCTGGCCTACTCGGCCCGCAACCGCTCGGCCTCGATCCGCATCCCGCACGTGGACTCGCCGAAGGCCAAGCGCATCGAGGCCCGCTTCCCCGACCCGATGGGCAACCCCTACCTGACCTTCGTGGCCCTGCTGATGGCCGGCCTCGACGGGATCGAGAACAAGATCGATCCGGGTCCGGCCATGGACAAGAACCTCTACGACCTGCCGCCGCGCGAGCAGAAGAAGGTTCCGGAAGTCTGCGGCAGCCTGCGCGAAGCCCTCGAGAACCTCGACCGCGACCGCGCCTTCCTCAAGAAGGGCGGCGTCATGGATGACGACTTCATCGACAGCTACATCGAGCTGAAGATGGAAGAGGTGATGCGCCTGCAGCTGCACCCGCACCCGGTCGAATTCGACATGTACTACAAGTGCTAGCCGCCTGACGTTCAGGTGGACCGGAAGGGGCCGCGGAGCGATCCGCGGCCCTTTTTCGTGGCCGGCCCCGACGGCGGACGGACGGCGCGGCGCGACCGCCGGCAGTTGAGAGGCGGCGCCGACCCGCTCTAGAAGGACGGAAACCCTTCGCAGAGTGCCCGCCTTGAAATCCGCGTTCCTCGCCGCCGCCCTCCTGCTGGCGGCCGCCTCCCCGGTCTTCGCCCAGCCGTCCGCCGGTCCCCAGCCCGTCGCCCTGCCCCCCGCGGTCCCCGCCCCGCGCGACGTGGCCTATCCGGGCGTGATCCGGCTGGAGGTGGACCTCACCGACACGGCCCGACGCATCTGGCGCGTGAAGGAGACGATCCCCGTCGCCCAGAGCGGTCCCCTCACCCTGCTCTATCCGCAGTGGCTGCCCGGCAAGCACGCGCCGCGGGGCGCCATCGACAAGCTCGCCGGCCTGGTGATCAAGGGCGACGGCAAGACGATCCCCTGGGTGCGCGACACGGTGGACGTCTACGCCTTCCACCTGGACGTGCCCGCAGGCGTGCGGGAGATCACCGCGGAGTTCCAGTTCCTGACTCCCACCGCGCCCAACCAGGGCCGGGTGATGGTGACGCCCGAGATGCTGAACCTGCAGTGGGAGGCCGTGGCGCTCTATCCCGCAGGCCACTTCAGCCGGCGGGTCATGGTGGAGCCGCGCATCCGGCTGCCGGGCGGATGGGGCTATGGCGTGGCCCTGGACACCGCCGCGCGCGAGGGCGACGTGGTCCGCTTCAAGCCGGTCGACTTCGAGACCCTGGTGGACTCCCCGATCTTCGCCGGCCGCCACTTCCGCCAGATCGACCTCGACCCGGGCGCGAGGATCCCCGTCCGCCTGAACGTGGTGGGCGACACGGCCGGCGAACTCGTGGTCGCCGACAAGGTGGTCGAGACGCACAGGAACCTCGTGCGCCAGGCGGACAAGCTGTTCGGCTCGCGCCCCTTCGACCGCTACGAGTTCCTGCTGGCCATTTCCGACCGGCTGGGCGGCATCGGCCTGGAGCACCATCGCTCCAGCGAGAACCAGGTGGAGCCGGGCTACTTCACCGACTTCGACAAGGCGGTGACCGACCGCAACCTGCTGGCGCACGAATACACCCACGCCTGGGACGGCAAGTACCGCCGCCCGGCAGAGCTCTGGACGCCGAACTACAACGTGCCGATGCGCGGCCAGCTCCTGTGGGTCTACGAGGGCCAGGACCAGTACTGGGGCTATGTCCTGGGCGGCCGCTCGGGCATGTTCTCGAAGGAGGAGAGCCTGGAGGCCCTGGCCGCGACCGCCGCCACCTACGAGACCCGCATCGGCCGGCGCTGGCGGCACATGGAGGACACCGGACAGGATCCGGTGATGTCGGCCCGGCGGCCGCAGCCGTGGGTGAGCTGGCAGCGCAGCGAGGAGTACTATTCCGAGGGCCAGCTGATCTGGCTCGACGCCGACACCCTGATCCGCGAGCGGTCCGGCGGGAAGCGCTCGCTGGACGACTTCGCCCGCGCCTTCTTCGGCGGCAAGGACGGCGACTGGACGGTGCGGCCCTACACCTTCGAGGATGTCGTCGCGGCGCTGAACGCCGTCGAGCCCTACGACTGGGCGACGTTCCTGAAGGTGCGGATCAGGGACGTGGCCGTGAAGCCGCCGCTGGACGGCATCACCCGCGGCGGCTGGAAGCTGGTCTACGACGAGACGCCCACCAGCTACTTCAAGGCCGCCGAGACGGCCGGCAAGAACACCAACCTGACCTATTCGCTGGGCGTGGTCCTGGGCCGCGAGGGCGAGGTGACCAGCGTGCTGTGGGACAGCCCGGCGTTCGACGCGGGCCTCACGGTTTCGACGCGGATCCTGGCCGTGGACGGCATCGCCTATGACGCCGATCGGCTGAAGGCGGCGATCACCGCCGCCAAGGACGGCCGGCCCATCAGCCTGCTGGTCCGGAACGGAGACCATTTCCAGACGATCCCGATCACCTACCGGGGCGGCCTGCGCTATCCCCGCCTGGAACGACTCCCCGGGAAGCCGGACCTGCTCAGCGAGATCTACCGGCCGCGGTAGCGGCTCACGACAGCCGCTCGTCCAGCCAGGCGCCCGAGGTACGGATCGCGCGGCGCGCGGCGTTCAGCACGGCGCCGTAGGCCTGGAACACGTGGATCATCTCGGGCCAGACCTCGAGCCGGACCTCCACGCGCGCCTGGGCCAGGACGTCGGCGAGGGTCACGCTGTCGGAGAGCAGCGCCTCTTCCGAGCCGGTCTGGATCATCACCGGCGCCACGCCCTCGAAGTCGCCGAAGATCGGCGACGCCAGCGGATCGTGCGGATCGAGGCCGCCGAGATAGGCCAGGGCCATCTGGTCCAGGCCCGCCTTGGTGATCACCGGGTCCACGTCGGCCTTGGTCCGGTAGCTGGCCCCGGACTGCGTCAGGTCGGCCCACGGGCTGATGGCGAGATAGCCCGCCGGCTGCGGCAGCCCCGCGGCCTTGAGGGACAGCGCGAGCGCCATGGCGAGGCCGCCGCCGGCGGAGTCCCCCGCGACCGCGAGGCCGGCCGGCTCGGTCCCCGCGTCGAGCAGGGCCCGGTAGACCGCCGTGGCGTCCTCGACGGCGCCGGGAAACCGGGTCTCGGGGCCCAGCCGATAGTCCGGTACGATCGCGACCGCCCTCGCCGCCTCGGCGAGGCGGGCCACCATCGGCCGATGGCTGCGCGGGCTGCCGATCGTGTAGCCGCCGCCGTGCAGGTAGAGGAGGCGCCGCCCCTCCACCGCCCCTTGCGGCACGACCCGCTCGCCCTTCACCCCGCTGAGCGCAAGCGGCTCGTGGAAGCACCCTCTCGGAAGCGCGCCGGCCTCGCCCACCGCGTCCATGGCCGCGCGCCGCTCGGCGTAGCTGGGCGGCGAGGACGGGTCCGGCGCCCGCGCCGCCAGCAGGGCCCGCACGCCCGCGATCTCAGGATCCCGCCAGCTCGCCAACGCACCCTCCGAAGGCTCGCCCCCGTCAGCGTGCCTAGAATCTGAGCGTGCCCTAGAATCACGGCGGCCGCACAGCGGTCTCTGGCCGCGCACATAGCCCGATCGGGGGATGGCGGCGCGGGCGAACCGGCTTCAGCGTAGTGCGATCGTGCTATGGAGCCCGGATGTCCGGAGAGGAGGAAATTCTGGACCTGATCTACGGCGCGGCTCTCGACCCGAGCCTCTGGACGCGGGTCATGGAGCGGGTCGCCGATCAGGTGGGCGGCGGAGGCGCCACACTGGCCAGGTTGAGCGTCGTCGATGGGTCGGGCGAGGCGCTGCTGGCGCGCTCGGACCCGGAAACGCTTCGCACCTACGCCGAGCATTTCGAACGCCGCAACGTGCTGACCGTGGTGGAGGACCCCACGGCCTACCGCCAGGGCCGGACAGCCGGGGTCGCGACGGAAGAGGCGGCCCTGTCGCGCGCGGCGTTCGAGCGGAGCGAGTTCTACAACGACTTTCTCAAGCCGCAGGACATCGACTCGGCGCTCTGGATCCGCCTGGAGCTGGCGGAGCGCGAAGTGTGCACGATCACGGTAGGCCGGCCGGAGCGTCGGGGACGCTTCGAGACGTCCGACATGGCAGCGGCCGTCCGGCTGCGGCCGCATCTCGTCCGGGCCTACAAGATGGGGCGCAACCTCGCCGGCCGCCTGGGGCTGGCGCACGACCTGACCCAGGCGGTCGAGGGCTCGCTCCACGCGATCCTGATCCTCGACGCCTCAGGCCGGGTGGTCCACGCGAACCGCCGCGCCGCGTCGCTGCTGGGCGAGGACCGCGGGCTCGGGCTCGCGGCCGGACGGCTCTTCGCGTCCAACCCACAAGCCAATGCAACCCTGCAGAAGCTCATCGCGAGCGGCCTGGCGGCGGGCGGCGACAGGGCGGGCGGCGCGATGGGCGTTCCGTCGCCGACCCGGCGGTTGCCGCTGGCGCTGCGCACCTCGCCGATCCCGGGCCGCGACATGCCGATATTCGGTGCGCCGGGCGGTCTGCTGGTCTCGGTCGCGGACCTCGATCGCCAGCTTCGCTCGCCCGCTGACGAGCTGCGCCTCCTGTTCGGACTGACCGCGGCCGAGGCCCGGCTCGCGGACGCCGTGTTCGAGGGCTTGAGCCTGCCCGAGGCGGCGGACCGCTTCGGCCTGAGCCTGCATACGGTCCGCTTCCAGATCGCCCGGGTGTTCGAGAAGTCGGGCGTCGCGCGCCAGACGGACCTCGTCAAACTGATGATGCGGCTGGCGGGGTAGCCCCGTCAGGCGGCGGCGGGCTGCCGCCGACGCGTCCGGATGGCGGCGCCGGCCGCGCCGAAGCCCAGGATCATCATCGCCCAGGTCGCCGGTTCCGGGACGCCGCCCGGGGGCGCCGGGAAGTCCACGCTGGCGACGGAGCCCGGCGCCTGGCGCGCATCGAGCTGGCCGGAGAACAGCAGGGTGTCGCCCGCGCCGAAGATGCTCACGTTCCAGAAATCGCGTGCACGGCAGCAGTCGGTGCGGCCTCTGATGCTGAGGCTGGAGAGCGTCGCGATCCGGCCCAGCTGAATCGTCAGCTTCTCGAGCCCATCCCCGCTGCCCGAGTAGTAGGGCGAGAAGACGGACGCGTCGATCGCGTCGCCCGCCGATGTCCCAAAGCCGCTGCTCACCGCGCTCGCCGAGGCTCCCTCGGCGGCCGACGCGACGTTGTCCAGCGAGCCGAGCTCCAGCGCCTGGACGTCGAAGATCTGCAGGAAATCCGGGACTGCGCTGCTGATCTCGATGCGCACCGCGTCGACGACGGGGGTCGCGGCGGTCGCGGCTGCGGCGACGGCGACCGCGCACGCGGTGGTCAGGCCTGCTATGATCTGCCGAAGGTAGGACAAGGTAAGCTCCGGTGGTTCTTCGTGGTCGCCGCCAGCCTCGCCCGACCGACCGGATCGCCGCATCCGCCGAACGCGCTATGCTCGAAAGGCGACCGGCGCTCGCCTTTTCCGGGAGCCCGGCTTTCCATTGACCCGCGCGCCGCCGCGCGCCCATAGGGCCCCTCGCCCAGAATCGACGCACTTTCCCCACGATGCCCAAGTCCTCCGCCCAGCCCCTTCCCGACCTCTTCGGCGACGACGCCCTGAACCCCGTGCCGGCCGCGCCCCTGGCCGAAAGCCATGAGCCGCGCGCGGACGCGGCCGTGACCAAGGGCGGCGGCTATTCGGCCAAGGACATCGAGGTCCTCGAGGGGCTGGAGCCCGTGCGCAAGCGGCCGGGCATGTACATCGGGGGCACCGACGAGCGGGCGCTGCACCACCTGTTCGCCGAGGTGCTGGACAACGCCATGGACGAGGCCGTGGCCGGCCACGCCAAGGTGATCACGGTCAGCCTCGACGCCGACGGCCAGCTCACCGTCACCGACGACGGCCGCGGCATCCCCGTCGACCCGCACCCGAAGCATCCGGGCAAGTCGGCGCTGGAAGTGATCATGACCGTCCTGCACTCGGGCGGGAAGTTCTCGGGCAAGGCGTATGAGACGTCCGGCGGCCTGCACGGCGTGGGCGTGTCCGTCGTCAACGCGCTCTCCGAGCGGGTCGAGGTGACCGTCTGGAAGGACGGCTTCGAGTGGCGCCAGGCCTTCACCCGCGGCAAGCCGGTGGGCGGCATCGAGAAGATCGGGCCGACGCGCAAGAAGGGCACCCAGATCGCCTTCACGCCCGATCCCGTCATCTTCGGCGAGAGCGTGGCCTTCAAGCCGGCGCGGCTCTACCGGATGGCGCGATCCAAGGCCTACCTCTTCGGGGGCGTCGAGATCCGCTGGCGCTGCGATCCCGGCCGCATCCAGGACCAGACGCCGCCCGAGGCGGTGTTCCGCTTCCCCAACGGCCTCGCCGACTTCCTGGCCGAGCGCGTGAAGTCGCTGGAAACGGTGACGCCCGAGCCCTTCACCGGCCGCTACGAGCGGCCGGGCGAAACCGGCAAGGTGGAATGGGCGGTGGCCTGGACGCCGGCGGGGTTCGGCGAGGCCGACGGCTTCATGCAGTCCTACTGCAACACCGTGCCCACGCCGGAGGGCGGCACGCACGAGAGCGGACTGCGCGCCGCGCTCACCCGGGGCCTCAAGCAGTACGCCGAGATGGTGGGCGAGAAGCGCGGCGGCCTCATCACCGCCGACGACGTGGTGGCCCAGGCCGGCGCGCTGGTCAGCGTGTTCATCCGCGACCCCGAGTTCCAGGGCCAGACCAAGGAGAAGCTGTCGTCTTCCGAGGCCCAGCGTCTGGTCGAGAAGGCGGTCGCCGATCCCTTCGACCACTGGCTGACGGCGCAGCCCAAGGCGGCCAGCGCCCTGCTCACCTTCGTGGTCGAGCGCGCCGAAGAGCGCCTCAAGCGCCGCAAGGAGAAGGAGGTCGCCCGCGCCTCGGCCACCCGCAAGCTGCGGCTGCCCGGCAAGCTGGCCGACTGCGCCGGCTCCTCGACGGAGGGGACGGAGCTGTTCCTGGTCGAGGGCGACTCGGCCGGCGGCTCGGCCAAGCAGGCGCGCGACCGCAAGACCCAGGCGATCCTGCCGCTGCGGGGCAAGATCCTGAACGTCGCCTCGGCGTCGGTCGACAAGTTCGGCGGCAACAAGGAGCTGTCGGACCTGCTGCTGGCCCTGGGCGCGCAGACGGGCTCGAAGTTCAGGGAAGAGGACCTGCGCTACGACCGCATCGTCATCATGACCGACGCCGACGTCGACGGCGCCCACATCGCGAGCCTGCTGATCACCTTCTTCTACCGGACCATGCCCGGCCTGATCCGCTCGGGCCGCCTCTACCTCGCCCTGCCGCCGCTCTACCGGCTGAGCCACGGCGGCAAGGCGGTCTACGCCCGGGACAACGAACACCGCGACGAGCTCCTGGCCACCGAGTTCAAGGGCAAGAAGCCCGAGATCAGCCGGTTCAAGGGGCTGGGCGAGATGATGCCGGCGCAGCTCAAGGAAACCACCATGGACCCCAAGACCCGCACGCTGGCGCGGGTCACCCTGCCCCGCTCCGAGGAGCAGGTGGAGGACCTGGTCGAGGCGCTGATGGGCCGCAAGCCCGAGCTGCGGTTCCGCTTTATCCAGGAGAACGCCGAGTTCGCCGCGGCGGACCTCGACATCTAGCCCGGAACGGCCGCCCGCAGGGACGCGTTTGGGCTCCGGACCAGGAGCTCGCGATGGCCAAGCCGAAGAAGCGTTCGAAGGGACTGATCCCGAAGCGGATCGCTGGCGTGAAGGTGCCCAAGGCGGTCCGCAAGGGCCGCTTCGGCGAACTGCTGGCGTCCAGGACCGGCCAGGCAGTGATCGCACAGGCGATCCTGGGCGCAGGCGCGGTGGCCGCCGGCATGAAGGCCGCCGACAATCCCGAGGTCCGCGCGCGGGCCCGGGCCGCCAAGACGACGGCCGCCAACGAAGCCCATGACGCCGCCGACGCCGCCGCCTCCGCGGGCTCGGCGCTCGCCTACGCCCTGGGCGAAGCGGCCCACGCCTTTGCCGAAGCCCTGAAGCGGGGCGGGCCGAAGGCGGCCGCCTCCGGACCCCCGGATGCCGACGCCCCGGCGTCCCCGTCCCTGGCGCGACAATAGGCGAGGCGCGCCGAAATGGGCGGCTCAGGCGCCGGCCGATGAACTCCGTCGAGCAGCGTGCGTTGACAGCGGGACCGTCCGACGTATGTTCCGCGCGCGCGGCGATCTCCGTCCGCGCCGCCGCGTGGCCCTACCCCACCCCGGGAGCGCTCCGCACTCATCGTTAGCGAATGACCGAATTTTCCGATCTGGGGCTCTCGCCCGCGACCCTCGCCGCTGTGGCCGAGACCGGCTACACCACCGCCACGCCGATCCAGGCCTCGGCGATCCCCGTGGCGCTGGCGGGGCGCGACGTCCTGGGGATCGCCCAGACCGGCACCGGCAAGACCGCCGCCTTCACCCTGCCGCTCATCGACAAGCTGGCCGCGGGCCGGGCGCGGGCGCGCATGCCCCGCGCGCTGGTCATCGCGCCGACGCGCGAGCTGGCCGACCAGGTGGCCGCGAGCTTCGAGAAGTACTCCAAGGGCCAGAAGCTGACCTGGGCGCTGCTCATCGGCGGCGTCTCGTTCACCGACCAGGAGCTGAAGCTGGACCGGGGCGTCGACGTGCTCATCGCCACGCCCGGCCGCCTGCTGGACCACTTCGAGCGCGGCAAGCTGCTGCTCACGGGCGTGCAGATCATGGTGGTCGACGAGGCCGACCGCATGCTCGACATGGGCTTCATCCCGGACATCGAGCGCATCTTCAAGCTGACGCCGCCCAAGAAGCAGACGCTGTTCTTCTCAGCGACCATGCCGCCTGAGATCACGCGGCTCACCAAGCAGTTCCTCAACGACCCGACCCGGATCGAGGCGGCGCGCCCCGCCACCACCGCCGAGACCATCACCCAGAACATCGTGCGGCTGCCCACGGCGGACCCGAAGGCCAAGCGCACGGCGCTGCGGGCCCTGATCGGCCGCGACGACGTGAAGAACGGCATCGTCTTCTGCAACCGCAAGAGCGAGGTCGACATCGTCGCCAAGTCGCTCAAGAAGCACGGCCTGGACGCCGCGCCGATCCACGGCGATCTGGACCAGTCCACCCGCATGCGCACGCTGGAGGCTTTCCGGAAGGGCGAGCTGAAGCTCTTGTGCGCGTCCGACGTGGCGGCCCGCGGCCTCGACATCCCGGACGTGAGCCACGTCTTCAACTACGACGTCCCGCACCACGCCGACGACTATGTGCACCGGATCGGCCGCACGGGCCGGGCCGGCCGGTCGGGCCAGGCCTTCATGATCGTGACGCCGGTCGACTCCAAGAACCTGGACAAGGTGCTGAAGCTCACCGGCAAGGCGCCCGAGGAGATCACCCTCGAGGGGATCGACTGGGCGAGCATCAAGGATGAGCCCCGCAGCGGCGGCCGCGGCGCGCGCGAGCGCGGGGGCGGCCGGGGCCGCGATCGTGACCGCGGTGATCGTGACCGCGGCGGTCGTGAGCGCGACCGCGCGCTTCGCGAACCGCGCCCGCCGCGCGAGGAGCCGGCCGCGAGCGCCGCGCCCGCGCCCGAACCCGCCGAGGCGGCCGCGCCGTCGCCCGAACGCAGCCGGCGCCCGCGCCGGGACGCCCCCGCCGAGCGGCCCGCGCGCACGGACCGCCCTGCCCGCCCCGATCGGACCGAGCCGGCGCGCGCCGCGGAGCGTCCGCGACGCGAGCCAGATGAGGATCGCGACGGCGTCCGCGGCTTCGGCGGCGACACGCCGGCGTTCCTCATGCGCCCGACGCCACGAGCCCGCGACGATTAATCGGCGGCTTTAACGGACCATTTGCGGTCGGCGCGTACGCTATCGACCCATGCCGTCGGACATCGACATCTATATCCGCAGCCCCAAGGCCTATGACTGGGCCCGGCAGGCGATCGAGGCCATGGAAGCCCACAAGGTGTGGCCGACGGCCGTGAACTTCGAACTGTGGGTGCACTACGTTGCAGCCAAGGACAGTCGCGTCACCGCCGCGATCGACACCGTGCTGCAGTCCGGCGCCCCGTTCACGGACCAGGTGGGCGAGGCGATCGCGGAGCAGCACCTGCCGCACGCCAAGCTCTCGGGCGAGATCCTCGACGCCGGCAAGAGCCTGACCGAAGAACTGGACAGCGTCTCGCGCGCCATCGAATCGGCGCGGGAGACGACCGAATCGTACGGCCAGCAACTGGCCACCGCGTCCGAGTCCCTGCAGGGCGAAGACGCCGAGGCGGTGCGGGCGATGGTCGAGAACCTGAGCGCCGCGACCCGCAAGGTCCGCGAGGAGAACGCCGCCCTGGAAAGCCAGCTGGCGGAGACCAACGACGAACTCGGCCGCCTGCGCGAGCACCTGGAACAGGTGCGCCGCGATGCGATGACCGACGCCCTCAGCAACCTGGCCAACCGCAAGGCCTTCGACGAGGCGCTCGAACAGGCCTGCGCCGATCCCAACGGCAAGGTGACCCTGGCCGTCGTGGACATCGACCACTTCAAGATCTTCAACGACACCTGGGGTCACCAGACCGGCGACCAGGTCATCCGGTACGTGGCCAGCGTGGTGGGGCGCATCGCGGAGACGGGACACCGCTTCGCCGCCCGCTACGGCGGGGAGGAATTCGCCGTGATCTTCCGCGGCGAGGCCAGCGAGGTGGCCCTGCAGGCCCTCGAGGGGGCCCGCGAGGAGATCAGCTCGCGAATCCTCAAGCGCCGCTCTACCAACGAGGACCTGGGCGCGATCACCATCTCGTCCGGCATCGCCGAACGGCGCGCGGCCGAGTCGCCCAGCGCCCTGCTGGAACGCGCCGACACGGCGCTCTACGCCTCCAAGCGCGGCGGGCGCAACCGCACCACCGTGGCGGGCGCGGAAGAGGCCCCGAAAGCCGCCTGACCCGCGCCGCCCGGCGTTTCGGCCTTGGCTGACGCGGGGGTACTCTGCCTTCGATTGGGCTCAAGAGTTCAACGGAGGACGCCCCATGGACGGCGCGCAGGCTCCCGCCAAGGTCAAGACGACCATCCAGGACGGGATCGGCATCATCACGCTCTCGGACCCCGGCACGCTCAACGCCGCCGGGATCGACCTGATGCAGGAACTGCAGGCGAGCTTCGACGAGCTCGCCTACGGCGACAAGGCGCGGGCCATCGTCATCACCGGCGAGGGCCGCGGCTTCTGCTCGGGCGCCAACCTCTCGGGCGGCGGCTCGGCCGGCCGCGCGACCGACGGCGGCACGGGTCCCAACCAGGCGCTGCTGCGCACCTTCAACCCGTTCGTCTCGGCCGTGCGCAAGTCGCCCAAGCCCCTCGTCTCGGCGGTCAACGGCGTGGCCGCCGGCGTCGGCGTGTCGCTCGCGGTGGCGGCCGACCTCGTGGTCGCGGCCGAGAGCGCCTACTTCCTGCTGGCGTTCCGCCGCATCGGCCTCGTCCCGGACGGCGGCGCGACCTGGATGCTGCCCAAGCTGATCGGCAAGGCCCGGGCGATGGAGCTGATGCTGCTGGGCGAGAAGCTGCCGGCGAAGACGGCGGCCGAATGGGGCCTGATCAACAAGTGCGTGCCCGACGCCGAGCTGATGGACGCGGCGATGCAGTACGCCCGCGCCCTGGCCGACGGGCCGGCCTCGCTCGCGCTTACCCGCAACCTGGTGTGGGACTCGCTGGACTCGGCGTGGCACGAGCAGCTCGAGGCCGAGGCCTACGCGCAAGGGATCGCGGCCCGGACGAAGGACGCCCGCGAGGGCATCATGGCGTTCGTGGAAAAGCGCCCGGCGAAGTTCACGGGCCAGTAGCCTCACCCGTTCGGACCGAGCCGTCTGAACCGTAGAATTCGAAGGCCCTCGCGTTCCCCGCGGGGGCCTTTTCTCTGCGGGCTAAGCCATAAGCCCCGTACTCAAGGCCCGGTCATCCCGGCGAAGGCCGGGATCCACATGGAATGGCTCAGTTGGGGGTTCCGCAGGCTCGGAGCCCTTCCCTTCACGGTCTCGCACGTGGATCTGGGTCCCGGCGTTCGCCGGGACAATCGGAAGAATCAACGATACCGAGCGGGTCTGAAGCCTATCCGCCGCGCGTCCGCCGCAGCTTCTCGAGCTCTTCCTCGATGAGGCGGTCCCGGATGCCCTCGCCGTTCATGTAGACGGAGGCGCCGTGGGCGGCGAGGCCGATGCCCCAGCCCAGCATGGGCCAGATGGGCCAGAAGTAGTCGCCGAAGTCGCCCGTCGCGATGTAGATCGCCACCAGGCCGGCGTTGACCATGACATAGGCCAGCAGGTGGCTGCGGAAGGCCAGCTTCATGTCCGCTCGGCGGATGGCCAGGCGGCGCAGTTCGACGTCGTCGGTCATGTCGGGTCCAGAGTTGCTGGGCACAGGATACCCCGTTCGAACCGTCAGTCGAGTTTCACTGGTGTAATGGTTACGCTCTCGCCGCAACCGCACGCATCGGTCTCGTTCGGATTGCGGAACACGAACTTCGCGGACAGCCGGCTGACCTCGTAGTCGATCACGGTGCCGAGCAGGAACAGCACGGCCTTCGGCTCCACCAGGATGGTCACGCCCTTGTCCTCGACCACCTCGTCGAGAGGGTCGGCCGCCTCGGCGTACTCCAGGACGTACTCCTGGCCCGCGCAGCCGCCGTTCTTCACGCCGACGCGGAGGCCGGCGTAGGGCTTCTCGGCCTTGGCCATGATCTCGCGGACGCGCTCGGCGGCCGCATCCGTGAGGGTGACGACCTTGGGCCGGGGGCGGCGCGCGCGCGGCGCGGGAGTGGCGTCGAGGTGGGTCATCAGAACATGTTGAGCGCGAGCTTGGCCTCGTCGCTCATCCTTGAGGGGTCCCAGGGCGGATCGAAGACGAGGTCGACCTTCACCGAGCGCACCTCGGGGATCTCGCCGACGGCGTCCTCCACCCAGCCGGGCATCTCGCCGGCCACCGGGCAGCCGGGCGCGGTGAGCGTCATGTCGATCGCCACGTCCTTGTCGTCCGAGACGTCGACCTTGTAGATCAGGCCCAGCTCGTAGATGTCGACCGGGATCTCCGGGTCGTACACGGTCTTCAGCTTCTCGATCAGCTGATCGGTGAGCGCGTCGAGCTCCGCCTGAGAGAGCGGCGGGCTGGGGGTCGGCTCGATGGTCGCGGCGTCGTCCATGGGGCTCATGCGGTTACGCGAAGAATGCCTGAGTCTTCGTGAGCGCATCCACGAAGGCGTCGGCCTCTTCCAGGGTGTTATATAGGGCGAAGGATGCGCGGGCGCTCGACGTGACGCCGAAACGTCGCATCAGGGGCTCGGCGCAGTGCGTGCCGGCGCGGACCGCCACGCCATAGCGGTCGAGGATCTGCGCCACGTCGTGGGCATGGGCGCCGTCCACGGTGAAGGAGAGGATGGCCCCCTTCCCCGGCGCCTCGCCGATCACCCGCAGCCAGTTCATGCCCTGCAGCCGTTCGCGGACATGGGCGTAGAGGGCGTGCTCGTGCTCGGCGATGGCGACGCGGTCCTGCGTCGACAGCCAGTCGATCGCGGCGCCCAGGCCGATGGCCTCGAGAATCGCGGGCGTGCCGGCCTCGAAGCGGTGCGGCGGGTCGGCGTAGGTGATCTCGTCCTGGCTGACGATGCCGATCATCTCGCCCCCGCCCTGGTAGGGCGGCAGCGCGGCCAGCCGGTCGGCCTTTCCGTAGAGGATGCCGATGCCGGTCGGTCCGTAGAGCTTGTGGCCGGAGAAGACGTAGAAGTCGCAGTCGATGTCCTTCACGTCGACCGGCTTGTGGACGATGGCCTGGCAGCCGTCGAGCAGCACCAGGGCCCCGGCCTCATGCGCCATGCGGGTGAGCGCCTTGGCGTCGTTGATGGTGCCCAGCACGTTCGACATGTGGCTGAGCGCGACGACCCGGGTCCTGGGGCCCAGCAGGCTCTGGAAGTGCTCGAGGTCGAGCGCGCCGTCGTCGGTGACGCGGGTCCACTTCAGCACGACGCCCTTGCGCTCGCGCAGGAAGTGCCAGGGCACGATGTTGGCGTGGTGCTCCATCTCGGTGAGCACGATCTCGTCGCCCGCCTGCAGCGATGCGCCGATCCCGGCGGCCACGAGGTTCACCGCCTCGGTGCCGCCCTTGGTGAAGACGATCTCGGCGGGTTCGGCGCCGATGAAGCCGGCCACCTTGTTCCGCGCGGCCTCGTAGGCGTCGGTCGTCTCGTTGGCCAGCGTGTGCAGGCCGCGGTGGACGTTGGCGTAGGAGTGCTCCATCGCGTTCGTCATCGCCTCGATGACGGCGCGCGGCTTCTGCGCCGAGGCGGCCGAGTCCAGATAGACCAGCGGCTTGCCGTGGACATGCCGCAGCAGGATCGGGAACTCGGCGCGGGCCGCCTCGACGTCGAACGCCATGGTCAGACCCTCAGCCTTTCCGCGACCCAGGCGCGCACGACCTCGCGGGCGCCCTCGTGCTGGATGCGGTCCACGACCTCGCCCACGAACGCCTCGGTGAGCAGGGCGCGGGCCTCGGACTCGGGAATGCCGCGCTGGCGGGCGTAGAACAGAGCGTCCTCGTCGAGGGCGCCGACCGTGTTGCCATGGGCGCAGGAGACGTCGTCGGCGTAGATCTCGAGCTCGGGCTTGGCGTCGACCTCGGCGCGGTCCGACAGGATGAGGGCGTGGTGGCCCATGCGCGCGTCGGTCCGGTCGGCCCCCTCGGCGACGACGATCCGGCCCTGGAACACACCGCGCGCCTGGTCGCGCACGACGCCCTTGGCGAGCTGGGACGTCCGCCCGTCGAGCCCAGCGTGGGTCACGACGGTGGTCAGGTCGGCGTGGCGCTTGCCGTCGAGCAGGTAGATCGCGTCCAGCCGCAGGTCGGCGTGGCCGCCGGGATGCCGGACCCCTGTCTGCAGCCGCTGCCGCCGGGCGCCGCCGGTGACCACCGTCTGGACGAAGGACGCGTTCGGCGCGAGCTCAACCTCGGCCTGGCTGACGTTGACCCCCTCCGGGTCGTCGCCGGCCAGGATGATCCGCTCGACCTGGGCGCCGACGCCCAGGCTGAACATCAGCGACGTCTGCGCGAGGTAGGCGCCCTCGCCCTCGTAGCTCTCCAGCAGCACGAGCCGGGCGTCGGCCTCCACGTCGATCGAGATCCGGGCGGCGTGCGCCCCGTCCCCGCGGCCGACGATGCGCAGGGCCACGGTCCGCTCGCGCACCGGCTCGACGGCGATGTGGGCGGCGCCTTCCCCATTGGCCACGACGACCACCTCGTCGACCAGCGCGTCGAAGGGGCCCGGGCCGGGATCCCCGGCCAGCGGGCGCGACGGCGGCGGCACGTCGCGGATCAGCCCGCGCAGGTCGGTCCAGCGCCAGTCCTCGTCGCGCTTGCCGGGGAGCAGGGCGGCGTCCCGCGCGCGTATGGCCGCGGCGACGGTCATCCCTCCGCTCCGATGACAAGGCGGGAGAAGCCGAGGAAACCCATCACGCGGCCGCCTTCGCGTACTTCTCGTAGCCCTCGCGCTCGAGCTGGAGGGCGAGTTCCGGGCCGCCCGAGGCCACGATGCGGCCGCCGGCCAGGACGTGCACACGATCGGGTCTGATGTAGTCCAGCAGGCGCTGGTAGTGCGTGATGACCAGCATGGCGCGGTCCGGCCCGCGCAGGGCGTTCACCCCGTCGGCGACGATGCGCAGGGCGTCCACGTCCAGGCCGGAATCGGTCTCGTCCAGGATCAGGATGCGCGGCGAAAGCATCGCCATCTGAAGGATTTCCATCCGCTTCTTCTCACCGCCGGAGAAGCCGACGTTGAGCGCGCGCTTCAGCATGTCGAAATCCATCTTCAGCTCGCCGGCCTTGGCCCGGGCGAGCTTCAGGAACTCAGGCGCCGTGACCTCGGGCTCGCCGCGGGCCTTCTTCTGGGCGTTCAGCGCCGTGCGGATGAAGGTCAGCGCCGGGACGCCCGGGATCTCCAGCGGATACTGGAACGAGAGGAACACGCCCCTGGCCGCCCGCTCGTTCGGC
>NZ_JAEUMN010000131.1 GCF_016793225.1 Phenylobacterium sp. | reverse complement strand
AGACGGCGTCCTGGCGTGCGGCGATGGGCGTATCCGGTTCGCGGGCTCGGCGGCCGACGCCCCGAACTTCGAGGCCGCGGAGACCATCGACTGCGAGGGGCGCTGGATCACGCCCGGCCTGATCGATCCGCATACGCACCTTGTCTACGGCGGTGATCGGGCGCGCGAGTTCGAGCTGCGGCTGGCGGGGGCCTCGTACGAGGAGATCGCGCGGGCCGGCGGCGGGATCGTCTCGACCATGGCGGCGACGCGGGCGGCGTCGGAGGACGAGCTGGTGGCGCAGGCGCTGCCGCGGCTGGACGCCCTGATCGCCGAGGGGGTGACGACCGTCGAGGTGAAGTCGGGCTACGGTCTGTCGCTGGAGCATGAGCTGAAGTCGCTGCGCGCGGCGCGGCGGCTAGGCGAGGTCCGGCCCATCCGGGTCATGACCACGTTCCTGGGCGCGCACGCCCTGCCGCCGGAGTGCAAGGACGACGCGGACGGCTACATCGACCTGGTCTGCCGCGAGATGATCCCGGCGGTGGCGGCCGAGGGCCTGGCCGACGCGGTGGACGCCTTCTGCGAGGGGATCGGGTTCACGCCCGAACAGACGCGGCGCGTGTTCGAAGCGGCCCGCGCGCATGGCCTGCCGGTGAAGCTGCACGCCGAGCAGTTGTCGAACCTGAACGGCGCGGCCCTGGCGGCCGGCTTCGGGGCGCTGTCGGCCGACCACCTGGAGCACCTGGACGACGCGGGGATTGCCGCCATGGCCAAGGCCGGAACGGTCGCGACGCTGCTGCCCGGCGCCTACTACTTCGTGCGCGAGATGAAACTGCCGCCGATCGAGGCCCTGCGCGCCGCGGGCGTGCCCATGGCGCTGGCCACCGACTGCAACCCCGGCACCTCGCCGATGACGTCGCTGCTGCTGGTCATGAACATGGCCGCGACCCTGTTCCGGATGACCGTGGACGAATGCCTGGCCGGGGTGACCCGCGAGGCGGCGCGCGCTCTGGGCTGCCTCTCCGACATTGGGACGCTCGAGGCCGGCAAGGCCTGTGACCTCGCCATCTGGGACATCGAGCGGCCGGCCGAGCTGGTCTACCGCATCGGCTTCAACCCCCTGCAGTCCCGCGTATTCGGAGGCATGACCACATGGACGCGGTGACCCTGCGGCCCGGCGACGTTCCCATGTCGGAATGGCGGGCCATCTATCGCGGGGCCGACGTGCGGCTGGATCCCGGCTGCGCGACCGTGGTGAAGGCGAGCGCCGAGGCCGTGGGCCGGATCGTGGCCAAGGGCGAGCCCGCCTATGGGATCAACACCGGCTTCGGGAAGCTGGCGTCCGTGCGGATCGGGCCCGAAGACCTGGCTGCGCTCCAGCGCAACATCGTGCTCAGCCACGCCGGGGGCGTGGGCGAACCGTCGCCCGAACCGATCGCACGGCTGATGCTGGCGCTGAAGCTGGCCAGCCTGGCCCAGGGCGCGTCGGGCGTC
>NZ_JAEUMN010000171.1 GCF_016793225.1 Phenylobacterium sp. | reverse complement strand
ACGGCGGCACTCTGCAAGCCTTGCCATGGGGGCTCGACATGCTGCTTGGCGCGAACCTGATCGCAGCGTTCCTGGCCTTGGCGCTGCCCTTCGCACTGTTCGTGTCCCGACACGTCGTGCGGACGCAGCGCGCGGCCCTCTACAACGACATCGCCGCCACGCTCTTTCCGGAGGGCGGTTCGGAGTCGTGGCCACAGCTCGAAGTCGTCCGGACCAAGTACGCCACGGGCCGAGGCGGCGAAGGCGGTACGCGCAATGGCGCCAATCTCGTCGCTGACGCCAATCGTGACCCGCGAACGCTGGTGTTCACGGCCATCTTCTTCTGCGCTTTCAGCTTCATGGGCTTCGCCCTGTTGCTGGTCCCGCCCGACAGCCTCGCCGGCGGCACGGCTGTCGCCTGGCATCCGCTGCAGTTGGCCTTCCTCTCGAATACGCCGTTCTGGGCGGGCGAAGGCCAGGGAGACGTCGGGGCCCGTCAGGTTCAGCTTGTGGCCGCCTTCGCGTTCCTCGGCGCCTACATCACGTCGGCCCAGTACCTGATACGCCAGCTGCTCAACTTCGAGCTCGGCGCCATCGCTTTCCTGCGCGCCGCCTTTCAGCTCTTCCTGGGTGTCGTGGTGGCCGTCACCGCCTACCGCGCGCTCGTCGAACTGGTCGGCAACCTCAACGGCGTCCTTGGGGGCGCGGCCTCGGCGAGCGCGGCCAGCGGCTGGTGGCTGGGGGCCGCATTCCTGGTCGGACTGGCGCCCGAGGCTGGGCTCAGCTGGATTGCCGATCAGCTCAAGCTTCGCCTCCGGAAGCGTGTCAACCTTGCGTCCCTGAACTCGGCGCTGATCGCACCCCTGGAGGTGATCGACGGGATCGACTCCGGCATTCGTTTTCGGCTGGAGGAGTCGAACATCTACGACGTGCAGAACCTCGCCACGCAGAACCCGATCGAGCTATGCGTCGACACCCCCTACAGCCTTCTGCAGATTTTCGATTGGGTGCTTCAGGCGCAGCTCTGCACCGTTGTGGGGGGGCGCTCGTTTGAAGGCCTGCGTGCTCACAACATCCGCACGATCTTCGACCTCGAGCGCGCCGTTCTGGCCGACAACGCCCCCTCCGACTACGTTCTCGCGATAGGCACGGTCCTGTTCGCCAACGCCTCGGCCGCCTTCAAGGCCAAGGTCGGTTTTGACGGGGCGAACGCGAACCTCACCGTCGACGTTATCCAGCACTCGGTAGGCGTCATCAGCGATGACCTCCACGTCCACCGGCTCCGGTCGCTCTGGCGTCGGATTCTGAAGCGAAGCACGACCGAGGAAGACCGCGCCTGGCTCTATCGCCGCGGCTTGCTTCCCGGCGATCCCGAAGAGCTGACCCCGGTGGCGACGGACGCCATCCACTGGGCGGACCATGCCGCCTTCCTCGGCCGTCTACATGCTCTTGAGGTGGCCGAGCGCCAGGCGCTGGAGGCCACTCAGCCGCGGAACGTCGAAGCCCTCAAGGCAAAGACCGCGACGATTGCCGCCCTGCGGCAGGGAGCTCTCACAGCCGCCCGAAGGGCTGTCCAGGCCAGCCCCAGCCTTTGGGCCGTCCTCCGCATGATGTGGTCGCCGCCGCCCGACAAGCCGCGGGCCCGAAGGGACCTGGCGTCGTTGGCTGACGACCCGGATTTCCGCGCCTTCTTCAACCCGGCGGGATAGCGCCGCCTACCGGTCCTTCTCGCGCTCGCCGATGGCCGCCTGGGCGGCCGCCAGCCGGGCGATGGGGACGCGGTAGGGCGAGCAGCTGACGTAGTCGAGGCCGATCTTCTCGCAGAACTGGATCGACGCGGGGTCGCCGCCGTGCTCGCCGCAGATGCCCAGCTTGACGCCCGGCCGGGCGGCGCGGCCCCGTTCGGCGGCGATGGCGATGAGGTCCCCGACGCCCTCCTGGTCGAGGCTGACGAAGGGGTCCTTCTCGAAGATCCCCTTCTCGATGTAGGCGTTCAGGAAGCGGCCGGAGTCGTCGCGGCTGATGCCGAACGTCGTCTGGGTCAGGTCGTTGGTGCCGAAGGAGAAGAACTCGGCGTTCTGCGCCAGATCGCCGGCGCGAAGGGCGGCCCGCGGCAGCTCGACCATGGCGCCGACCACGTACTCGATCTCGCGGCCCTGCTCGGCGATCACCGCCTTGGCGACGCGGTCGGTGAGCTGGCGCAGGAAGCGCATCTCCTCGCCCTTGGCCACCAGCGGGTGCATGATCTCGGGGATCGGCGCGGGCCGGCCCTCGGCGGCCACCTCGCAGGCGGCCTCCATGATCGCGCGCACCTGCATCTCGTAGATCTCGGGGTACGAGACGCCCAGGCGGCAGCCGCGGTGGCCCAGCATCGGGTTCACCTCATGCAGCTCCTGCGCCCGGCGCAGCAGCTTGGCCGGATCGAGCCCGGTGGCCTCGGCCACGGCCTGCACGTCCTCCTCGTTGTGCGGCAGGAACTCGTGCAGCGGCGGGTCCAGCAGGCGGATGGTGACCGGCAGGCCCTCCATGATCTTGAACAGCTCGACGAAGTCCTTGCGCTGCATGGGCAGGATCTTGTCCAGCGCCTGCTTCCGGCCGGCCGCGTCGTCGGCCAGGATCATCTCGCGCACGGCGGCGACGCGCGCCGGGTCGAAGAACATATGCTCGGTGCGGCAGAGGCCGATGCCCTCGGCGCCGAACTGCCGGGCCGTGCGGGCGTCCAGGCCGGTCTCGGCGTTGGCGCGGACCTTCAGGCGGCGCACCTCGTCGGCCCAGCCCATCAGCGTGCCGAAGTCGCCCGAGAGCTCGGGCTCGATCATCTTCACCGCGCCCAGCAGCACTTCGCCCGTCGAGCCGTCGATGGTGATGACGTCGTAGGCGCGCACGGTCTTGCCGCGGGCGTGGAACTCGCCGGCCCGGCCGTCGATGTGGATCTCGCCCGCGCCCGAGACGCAGGGACGGCCCATGCCGCGGGCCACCACGGCGGCGTGGCTGGTCATGCCGCCGCGGGCGGTGACGATGCCCCTGGCGGCGTCCATGCCGCGGATGTCCTCGGGCGAGGTCTCCTCGCGCACCAGGATGACCGCCTCGCCCAGGCCGCCCAGCTTCTCGGCCTCCTCGGCCGTGAAGACCACCTTGCCCGTGGCCGCGCCGGGGCTGGCCGGCAGGCCCGTGGCCACCACGTCGCGCGGGCTCGACGGGTCGATCGTGGGGTGCAGGAGCTGGTCGAGGCTGCCGGGCTCGACGCGCATGACGGCCTCGGTCTTGTCGATCAGGCCCTCGCTGGCCATGTCCACCGCCACCTTCAGGGCGGCCTTGGCGGTCCGCTTCCCGTTGCGCGTCTGCAGCATGTAGAGCCGGCCCTGTTCGACCGTGAACTCGATGTCCTGCATGTCGCGGTAGTGGCGCTCGAGCTTGCCCACCACGTCGCGGAACTGGGCGAACACCTCGGGCATCGCCTCTTCCATCGACGGGTTCTTCTCGCCCATCTCCTCGCGGGCCACCTTGGTCAGCGGCTGCGGGGTGCGGATCCCGGCGACCACGTCCTCGCCCTGGGCGTTGATCAGGAACTCGCCGTAGAGGCGGTTCTCGCCGGTGGACGGGTTGCGGGTGAAGGCGACGCCGGTGGCCGACCCCTCCCCCATGTTGCCGAACACCATCGACTGGATGTTCACCGCCGTGCCCCAGCTCTCCGGGATGTCGTGCATGCGGCGGTAGAACTTGGCGCGGTCGTTCATCCAGCTCGCGAACACGGCGCCGATCGCGCCCCAGAGCTGCTCGACCGGGTCCTGCGGGAAGGGCTCGCCGCGCTCGTCCTCGACGGCGCGCTTGTAGTCGGCGACGACCTCCTCCCAGTCCTCGGCGGACAGGCCCGTGTCCACGTGGATGTCCAGGCGGTCCTTATGGTCGTCGAGGATCTCCTCGAACATGTGATGGTCGAGGTCGAGCACCACGTTCGAGTACATCTGGATGAAGCGGCGATAGGAATCGAAGGCGAAGCGCCGGTCGCCGGACAGCTTCGCCAGGCCCTCGACCGTCTCGTCGTTGAGGCCGAGGTTCAGCACCGTGTCCATCATGCCGGGCATCGAGGCGCGGGCGCCCGAGCGCACCGAAACCAGCAGCGGGTTCTTCGGATCGCCGAAGGCCTTGCCGGTGATCTTCTCCACCTGCCGCAGCCCCTCGGCCACCTGGTCCTTCAGGCCGGGCGGATAGGTCTTGTCGTCGTCGTAGTACCGGTTGCAGGCCTCGGTCGTGATGGTGAAGCCGGGCGGGACCGGCAGGCCCAGGGCGCTCATCTCGGCCAGGTTCGCGCCCTTGCCGCCCAGCAGGTTCTTCATCGAGGCGTCGCCGTCCGCCGACCCGCCGCCGAAGGCATAGACCCACCGCGTCTTCACCGTCGCATCGGCCATAGCGTCACCCGTCCTCGTCTAGCCCGTGATCTGCGAGAAGTCCGCCACCTGTCCCATGGCGTCCTTGACCTTCGCCAAGAGGCGAAGGCGGTTTTCCCGTTCCGCAGGATCGTCGGAATTCACTAACACCTGGTCGAAGAACGCGTCGACCGGCCCGCGCAGCCCGGCCAGCAGGCGCATCGCGGCCTCGAAGTCCTCCGCGGCGAGCGCCGCCGACAGGCGCGCCTCGAGGGCGACGACGGCGTCCACGAGCGCCAGCTCCTCGGCCGGCGCGCCCTGGATCCGGCGCGCGTCACCGGTGGGCAGCGGCCCCTTCTTCTCCTCGGCGCGCAGGATGTTCACCGCGCGCTTGTAGCCGGCCAGCAGGTTCCTGCCGTCCTCGGTGGCGAGGAACGCGCCCAGCGCCTGCACCCGCGCCACGATGCGCACGAGATCGTCGTCGCCCAGCGCGAAGACGGCGTCCACCAGGTCATGCCGCCGCCCTTCGTCCCGCAGCTGCACCTTCAGGCGCTCGGCGAAGAAGGCCAGGAGGTCGGCGGAGCAGATGGTCCGCAACGGCAGCCGGATCCGGTTGGCGAGCACGATGCGGATGACGCCCAGCGCGGCGCGGCGCAGCGCGAACGGGTCGCGCGAGCCCGTGGGCTTCTCACCGATGCCGAAGAAGCTGACCAGCGTGTCCAGCTTGTCCGCGAGCGCGACCGTCGCCGCGACGGGGGCCGCCGGGACGTCGTCGCTGGGGCCCTGCGGCTTGTAGTGCGCACGGATCGCCTCGACGACGTCGGGATCGAGCCCTTCGCCTTGCGCGTAGTACCCGCCCATCACGCCCTGCAGCTCGGGGAACTCGCCCACGACGCCGCTCACCAGGTCGGCCTTGCTGAGGCTCGCCGCCTGCACGGCCTTCGACCGGACCGCGTCGCCGCCGCCCACGTGCGGCGCCAGCGTCTCGGCCAGGGCCACGATCCGCTGCACCCGGTCGTACATCGAGCCCAGCTTGGCGTGGAAGGTGACGCCCTTCAGCTTCTCCAGCCGGTCCTCGAGCCTGACCTTGCGGTCCTCGTTCCAGAAGAATCGGGCGTCCGACAGGCGGGCGGCCAGCACCTTGGCGTTGCCGCGGGCGATGATCACGCCGCCGTCCTTGGCCGCGATGTTGGCCACCGCCAGGAAGTGCGGCGCGAGCTTGCCCGTCGCCGGGTTGCGCACCGCGAAGTAGCGCTGGTGCACCCGCATGGACGTGCGGATCACCTCGGGCGGCAGGTCCAGGAACGCGGGGTCCATGTCGCCCAGCACCGGGACCGGCCACTCCACAAGGCCCGCGACCTCGTCCAGCAGCCCGGCGTCCTCCACCAGCTCCAGGTTCCGCGCGGCGCACAGGGTCTTGGCGTCGGCCAGGATGCGCTGCTTGCGCTCCTCCGGGTCGAGGACGACGAAGTGCTTCTCCAGCTTCTCGGCGTAGGCGTCGAAGTCGCGGGCCGTGAACGGCTGGCCCGAGCCCATGAAGCGGTGGCCCTCCGTGACGTCGCCGCTCGCGATCCCCTCGATGTCGAAGGGCGCCACCTGCCCGTCGAACACGCACAGGATGCGCCGCAACGGACGCACCCAGCGCAGGCGCGACACCCCCGACACCATCGACTTCGGCCACGGGAACTCGCGCACCACGGCCGGGATGATCTCGGCCAGGATCTCGGCGGTCGGCCGGCCCTTCCGGCTGAGCGTCGCGAACCAGACGCCGTCCTTCTCCACGAGGTCGGACTTCGAAAGCCCCGTCTTGCGCAGGAAGCCCTCGAGCGCCTGCTCGGGCGCGCTGGTGCGCGGGCCCTTCAGCTCCTCCGAGCGGTCCTTCTGCGCCTCGGGCAAGCCCTCGGCCACCAGCGTCAGGCGCCGCGATCCGGCGAACGTCTTCAGGGCCTCGGGCAGCAGGCCCTCGGCGGCGAGTTTCTCGCGCACGAGACGCTCCAGGTCGCGCGCCGCGCCCGCCTGCATGCGCGCGGGGATCTCTTCGGAGAGCAGTTCGAGAAGCAGCTGGGGCATCGGTTACATCCTTTCCCGCAAAGCGGGAGAGGGGGACCGCCCGCCGACCCCGGCCTTGCGCCGGGGGAAGAGCGGGGGGTGGAGAGGGAAAGCGGCCGTCGCGGCAGTCAGGCCAGGCGCCCTGGGCTCCGTGCGCGCCCCCTGCCCTTCCCACCACTCGCTCTTCGCTCCGCTCGGCGAGCGGTCCCCCCTTCCCACGGCGTGGGAAGGGAAGGTCGGGATCGGAACGGCCATCACGCGTTCCCGCCCTGGCTCTCGACCCAGGCTTCCGCGCACATCTTGCAGAGGTCGCGGATGCGGCCGATGTAGCTCTGCCGCTCGGCCACCGCGATCGCGCCGCGGGCGTCCATGATGTTGAAGAGGTGGCTGGCTTTCAGCACGTGGTCATAGGCCGGCAGCGCCAGGGGCTGGCCCTGCCGCCCACGGCTGGCGAGGATGCGCGGAACCTCGCGCTCCATGTCCTCGAACTGGCGCTTGCAGGTCTCGACGTCGGCGGCTTCCAGCTCGAAGGCCGAGAACTGCTGCTCGTTGGCCAGGTAGATGTCGCCGTAGGTGAACTCGTCGTTGAAGGCGAGGTCGTAGACGTTTTCCTTGTCCTGCAGATAGAGCGACAGCCGCTCCAGGCCGATGGTCAGCTCGCCGGCCACCGGGAAGACGTCGAGCCCGCCCACCTGCTGGAAGTAGGTGTACTGGGTGATCTCCATGCCGTCGCACCAGACCTCCCAGCCCAGACCCCAGGCGCCCACGGTGGGGTTCTCCCAGTCGTCCTCGACGAAGCGGATGTCGTGGAGCATCGGGTCGATCCCGATCGCCTCCAGGCAGCCGAGGTAGAGCTCCTGCAGGTTCTCGGGGTTCGGCTTCAGGATCACCTGGTACTGGTGGTGCTGGTGCAGGCGGTTGGGGTTCTCGCCGTAGCGCCCGTCGGCCGGCCGCCGCGACGGCTGGACATAGGCCACCTTCCAGGGCTTCGGCCCCAGCGTGCGCAGCACGGTCATGGGCGACAGCGTGCCGGCCCCGACCTCGACGTCGTACGGCTGCAGGATCGCGCAGCCCTGCCGGCTCCAATAGTCATGGAGCTTCAGGATCAGGCCCTGAAACGAGAGCGGATTGTCGGGCATCGGGGAAAGCTTGTTCGCAGGCGCAAAAAAAGTCGGCGGACCATAGGGCCCGCCGACCTTGGCTTCAACCCGCGCAAGCGGGCTCCGTTTGCAGGGCTCAGTTGCCCCGCGGCGCGGTCATCTTGCCGGCCCGCGACATGGGCGCGCCGTACTTCGCACGGTTCTCCCGGGTGTCCGGCACGGGCCCGTTCGTCACGGTCATGTTGGTGAAGGTGGCCGAGGTGTCCGTGGCCGTGGTCGTGGCGGCGGGCGCCGCGGCCAGATCGGCGGCGGGCTCGGCCTCGGCCGCCGGCGCGGCGGTGACGTCGGTCGTCCCGCTCGCAGGCGCCGGCGCGCCCACGGGCACGGTGACCTTCTCGGTGTACTGCTTGTCGTCCGACGGCGCGTGCGGGCCGTTCCAGTCGCCCGTCACCGACCCGGGAGTCGGAGCCTTGGGCATCTCGGTCTGCTGGGCGGACGCGGCCCCGCCGGCGAGGGCGAAGGCGGCGGCGGCGGTGGCGAAATAAGCGAGCTTCATCGTCAGAACTCCAGGTTTGTGGCGCGATATCTGCGCCCCTACCTCGATGTGCCGACGCTCTACGGCTCAGGCGGGGGTTGGTTCCCGCCCGAGCCGCAGGTTTTCCGCAATCTACTGGCCCGGGGCCGCGGCCGGGGCGGCGGCGGTCGGCGCTTCCGCGGTCCCGCCCTGCCCCGCGACCAGGACCTTGTCGACCACGTGCAGCAGGCCGCTGCCCGTCTTCACGTCGGCCTGCACGATCGTGGCCCCGTCGACCTTGAGGGCGCCGGCCTCGTCGCTGCCGTCGAGCAGGATGGTGTCGCCCGCCCCCGACGGGATCGGCCCCTTGGCGCCCTTGATCTTGTCCGAGCCCACCGGCGCGTTGACGATGTGGTGCAGGATGAAGCGCTGCATCGCCGCCTTGTCCGACTGCAGCTTGGCGAGGTCGGCCGCGGGCAGCGCCTGGAACGCCGCGTCGGTCGGCGCGAACACCGTCAGGTTGCCGTTCGTCTTCAGCAGGCCGGCGAGGTTCGTGTCGGTCAGCCCCTTGGTGAAGATCGTGAACTGGCCGTTGAGCTTCAGGGTGTCCACGAGGTCGCCGTTCACGGCCACGGGCTTGGCGGCCGTGGCGGACGGCGCCGACGCGGCGGGCGCCGCGGCTTCCGGGGTCTGGGCCTGGACGGCGAGCGGCGTCACGGCCAGGGCGGCGACGGCGGCGGCGAGGAACACGCGGGTCATACTGGATTCCTTCGAGGCTGCGGCGGCCTCTTCGGCGAGGCCGCGGATGGCTGCGCGGGTAGGTCGTCGGTGACTTCAGTCCCGCGGTCCTGGCGAGACTAGGCAAGGAAAGCGCCGGATTTACGACGAGTTCCGGGCAGGTCAAGCGCCGCGGAGCCGCTCCCGTGGGGTCAGGATGCGCATTTTCGCGGCGCCTCGCCTGGGCGGCGCCCGGAAATTGGGCGCACCTCGGCTTCTTGCGGAACCGCCGCAGTGCCCGCGCTCGGGCTCGCTGCCCCCCGACATAGCGTCTGCCCGACCGCTGCGAGGGGAAAGAAACAGCGCGGCGGTCTTCGAACGATCGATAGGGGCGGGCCCGCCTGGAGGGCCGGACGCGGAGTGCGAGCGGATGAAACTCATCATGGCGATCGTCAAACCGTTCAAGCTGGACGACGTGCGCGAAGCGCTCGTCGCGGCCGGCGTGGAGGGTCTGACGGTCTCGGAGGTCAAGGGATACGGCCGTCAGAAGGGCCAGACCGAGATCTATCGGGGGGCGGAGTACCAGATCAACTTCCTGCCCAAGGTGAAGCTGGAGTGCGTCGTCGACGACGCACAGGCGGGCAAGGCGGTGGAGGCCATCAAGGCCGCAGCCGCCACCGGCAAGATCGGTGACGGCAAGGTCTTCGTGCTCGACGTCCAGGAAGCCGTGCGCATCCGGACGGGCGAGACCGGCGCGGCTGCGCTCTAGGGGAACAAGGGGATATGCTGATGAAATTCTTCGGAAAAACGCGGCTGGCAGGGCTCGCCCTCGCCGCCGTGATGGCAGGCGCCCCGTTGGCCGCGCCTGCCCTGGCGCAGGAAGCGCCGGCCCCCGCCGCCGCCGCGCCCGCCGCGGAAGCTGCGCCGGCCCCCGCCGCCGAGGCCGCGGCGCCGGCCGCGGAAGCCGCCGCTCCGGCGGCCGCTGAGGCGGCTCCGGCCGCCGAGGCCGCTCCCGCGCCGACGCCCGACAAGGGCGACACCACCTGGATGCTCGTCTCGACCGTCCTGGTGCTGCTGATGATCCTGCCGGGCCTCGCCCTCTTCTACGGCGGCCTCTGCCGGCAGAAGAACATGCTGTCCATGCTGATGCAGGTCTCGATCGTGACCGTGATCGGCATGATGGCCTGGGCCTTCTGGGGCTACAGCCTGGCCTTCACCGACGGCGGCGGGCTCAACAAGTTCGTGGGCGGCTTCTCGAAGCTGTTCCTGAACGGCGCCGTCTACAACGCCGACGCGGCCTTCACGAACGTCGAGACCTTCTCGAAGGACGTGGTGATCCCCGAGGTGGTGTTCGTCTGCTTCCAGATGACCTTCGCCTGCATCACCGCCGCCCTCGTGCTGGGCGGCGTGGCCGAGCGGATGAAGTTCGGCGCCGTGGTGGTCTTCGCCCTCCTGTGGCCGCTGCTCTCGTACTACCCGATGGCGCACATGACCTGGTGGTGGGCCGGCGCGACCTCGGCCTTCGGCAAGACCGCCGAGGAGCTGGTCGCCGGCGCGGGCCAGATCTGGGCCTTCGGCGCCCTCGACTTCGCGGGCGGCACCGTTGTGCACATCAACGCGGGCATCGCCGCCCTCGTGGGCGCCCTGATCCTCGGGCCGCGCAAGGGCTACCGTTCTGAGCCGATGCCCCCGCACTCGCTGACCCTGACCCTGGTGGGCGCGGGCCTCCTGTGGGTGGGCTGGTTCGGCTTCAACGCCGGCTCCAACCTGGAAGCCAACGGCTACGCGGGCCTGGCGATGATCAACACCCTCCTGGCCACCGCCGCGGCGGGCTTCTCCTGGGCCATGGTGGAGTGGTTCACCCGCAAGAAGGCCTCGATGCTGGGCCTGGCCTCGGGCCTCATCGCGGGTCTCGTGGCGGTCACCCCGGCGGCGGGCTTCGCCGGCCCCGTGGGCTCGATCATCCTGGGCCTCGTGGTCTCGCCGATCTGCGTGATCTTCTGCTCGGTGGTGAAGAACGCGCTGAAGTACGACGACAGCCTGGACGCCTTCGGCATCCACGCGATCGGCGGCATCGTCGGCGCCCTCGCCACCGGCATCCTGGTCAACCCGGCCATGGGCGGCGCCGGGGTGGTGGACTTCACCAACGGCAGCGTCGGCTACGACGCGGGCGTGCAGATCATGGCTCAGGTCAAGGCCGTGGCCCTGGCCGTCGTCTGGTCGGCCGTCGCCAGCGCGATCGTCTTCTTCCTGATCAAGTTCACGCTCGGGCTGCGGTCTTCGCCCGAAGCTGAAGAGGAAGGCCTCGACATCGTCGAGCACGGCGAGCGCGCCTACCACAGCTAGGTCGCGGACAGTGATCGCGGCGTCGGCTGACCAGGCGCCGCAACGGGAACGGGGGCTCTTCGGAGCCCCCGTTTTCGTTCGGGCAGAAGGGACACGCAGGGGAGCCGACGTTCGTGTGTGTTTGAAACACACAAGTCTCGTTGTCGGACTTGTGATTGTGTTCTAGAACACACACATGAACAGCCGAGAGGTTATCCGGGCCATAGAGGCGGACGGGTGGTACGAGGTGCGCCAGCGCGGCTCGCACAAGCAGTTCCGCCACCCGACCAAGTCCGGCCTCGTGACCATCTCGGTTCATGGCGGAGACCTACCTATTGGGACCCTTCGCAGTATCGAACGACAGAGTGGCGTAAGCCTCCGCTGACGCAGAGGCGGTCCGAGCATGGAGGGTCGGATGGCGAAGGTGACTTACATCGCGTTCTTGGAGGCGACAGACGACGGCTACGGCGTGTCGTTCCCCGACCTGGAGGGCTGCATCAGTTGGGGTGCGGATCAGACCCAGGCCCTAGAGAATGCCCGCGAGGCACTGTCTTTACACCTGGAGGGGATGGCTGAGGAAGGACTGGAGATTCCGTCACCCTCAGATCTCAAAGCTGTCGCGCGAAGACTTGCGGAAGCCTACGTCGAGCGGCGCGAGCCTACGGTGTACGTGGGCGTGGAGGTTAAAGCTCCCGAAGCAGCCGAGCGGGTGAACGTGTACCTGAACAAGGGGCTGCTTGATCGAATGGACCGGCATGCCAGAAGGCGTGGTGTGAACCGCTCTGAGTTCATTGCGCTCGCCGCGCGCCACTACATGGGCGAACCCAGCAAGGGCGGCGCCAGCCACTTCCCGGGCGACGCGGACACGGAGGGTTGGGTCGAGCATCCGCCTATCCTTCAAGAATAGGTGCGGTTCTTGCCGCCCAGGCGAGGGCTACCAGGGCCCGCCGAGCCGGCAGCGCTTCACCCACCAGTCGGGCGCCAGGGCCTCGATGCGTTCGGCCAGCGTCTCGGCCGCGATGTCGTCGGCGCAGAGGGCGAAGCATGTCCCGCCCGAGCCCGACACGCGCGCCAGCAACGCCTCCGGCTCGTCCCGCAGGGTGTCCAGGACCGCCCCTACCTCCGGCGCGACGGCCACGGCCGGCCCCTCCAGGTCGTTGCGCTGGGTCGCGAGCCAGGCCGCCAGCTCGGCGGCGTCCTCGAAGGCGTCGGGCATCGGCGGCCGCGTCACGTCGCCGAACGCGCCGCCGGCGTCGAGGGCGCGGTAGACGGCGGGCGTCGAGACCGGGACCCGGGGATTGACCAGCACGGCGTTCAGCACCGGAAGCCCGGGGGCAGTGGCGAGCTTCTCGCCCCGGCCTTCGGCGATCACCGGCCGCGCCCAGAGGCAGGCGGGGCCGTCGGCGCCCAGGGCGGCCGCCACCCGCTCGAGCCGCGCGTCGTCGAAGCCCGGCGCATAGACGTCCCGGATCAGGCGCAGCGCGGCCCCCGCATCCGAAGATCCACCGCCCAGGCCGCTGGCCACCGGGAGGTTCTTCTCCAGGGTGAAGGTGAGTTCGCCCATCTCACGGCCCAGCTCGGCCACGAAGGCGCGAACGGCGCGGAACACCAGGTTGTCCCGCTCGGGCCCCACGCCCCTCGCGAAGGGGCCGCGGACGATCAGGGCGCCCTCGCCCGGCCGCGCGCCGACCACGTCGCCGAAGTCCGCGAACACCATCAGGCTGCAGAGCGGGTGGTAGCCGTCCGCCGCAGGCGCGCCCACGTGAAGGAACAGATTGACCTTGGCGGGCGCGAGCGCCTCGGGCACGGCCCTACTGGCCCGCCACCAGCCGCGGCGGCCCCAGGCCCTCGGCCAGCTTCTTCTCGGCGTCCGCCTTGATCTTGTCGTCGGGCTTCAGGGTCAGGACGCGCCGCCACTGGAAGCCCGCCTCGTCCTTGCGCCCCACCATCCAGTAGGCGTCGCCCAGGTGGTTGTTGATCTCGGGATCGCCGGCCTCGATCTCCACGGCCTGTTCCAGCAGCTCGACGGCCTTCTTGTAGTTGCCGAGCCGGTAGTGGGCCCAGCCCAGGGAGTCGATGATGGCGCCCGAACGGGGGTTGGCCGCCACGGCCTTCTCGACCATGCCCATGGCTTCCTGGAGCCGTTCGCCGCGGTCGATCCAGGCGTAGCCCAGGTAGTTCAGCAGCTCGGCCTCGTCCGGCCGCATCTTGAGCGCCTGCTGCAGGTCGGCCTCGGCCTCCTTCCAGCGGCCCGAGCGCTCCAGCGCCTGGCCGCGGGCGTAGTAGAGGGTCCATTCCGGATCCTTCGACTCGGCGATGAGCCCGTTCAGGATGCCGATCGCCTCGTCGTACTTCTCGTTGGCCCGCAGGAGGTCGGACAGGGTCAGCCGGCCCTCGCGGTCGCCGGTGGCCGCCGAGGCGCGGGCCATGCGCAGGGCGCCTTCCTTGTCGCCCGCGGCCTGGTAGCTCCAGGCCAGCTTGGCCTGCGCCGCCGCGAACTCCGGCGCCCCGGGCTTCGGCTTCAGGTAGGCGGTCCGCGCGCCCTCGACATCCCCCGCCTGCTGCATGAGGTCGCCCAGCATCAGCCAGGCGTCGTTGCGGCTAGGGTCGAGCGCCAGCGACAGGCGGATGTAGGCCAGCGCCGTGGCCTCCTGCCGCGCGCTGATCATGGTGGCGGCGGGCGCGAGCAGCGCGAAGGCGGCGCCCTCACGGATGCTCGGGGCCGCCGGTGCGCCCTTGCCCGACGCGGCCCTCGCACGCGCGGCCTTCAGCGCCAGGCTCATCGGATTCCGGCGCAGGGCCCCATCGTAGTAGGCCAGCGCCTCGGGCCGGCGGCCGCGGCGCTCCAGGAACGCGCCGTACGCCAGCACGGAGATCTCGCTGGGGCTGTCGCCCTTGGTCACGGCCTTGAAGTTGGTCTCGGCCTCGTCGTAGCGGCGGGCGCGTTCGAAGAGGTGGGCCTGGCCGATCTGGCCGAAGTAGTCCACCGCCCCGTCGCCCCGCAGCTGGGGCCGCACGAACGAGCCTTCCACGTCCCCGGCGGCGGCCGACACCCAGGGGCCCAGCAGCGCGGCGGCGCCCCGGTGCGGGAAGCCGATGCCGTCGCTCGCCAGTTCGGCCCTGGCGACCTTGCCCTTGCCGTCCGCCAGCGCGGCCACGACCTTGACGAGACGGCCCAGCCGCTTGCCCGGCTCGCCGGCGTCGGGGCCCACAGGGGCCATGAGCGCCGCCTTCTGGACGTCGCCGGCCATCAGCGCGGCGGTGAAGGCGCGCTCGGCGACGGTGGCGTTGTCGCCGCTCTCGCCGCGGGCCAGCTCCAGGAAGCGGGCGGCCTCGGCGCTGCGCCCTTCGGCGAGCGCGGCGTTGCCGGCCAGGAACATGCCATAGGCGCTGTCGGCGGCGGCCGGCGCGGCCGGCTCCAGGTCAGCGGACGGGACGGTGGCGCAGGCGCACAGCAGGGCCGCGGGCGCGCAGACGGCGAGGAGGAAGCGACGCATCAGATGCTAGTCATGGGCGCGCGGAGGCGGCTCCGCAAGCGCCCAGAGGTCACAGGGCGGCCACATGGCCGCCCGCCGGCCTACATGTTGGGGTAGTTCGGCCCGTCCCCGCCCTGCGGCGTCGTCCAGTCGATGTTCTGCGACGGATCCTTGATATCGCAGGTCTTGCAGTGGACGCAGTTCTGGAAGTTGATCTGGAACTTCGGGTTGTTCCCGGCCTCGTCGTAGAGCACCTCGTAGACGCCCGCCGGGCAGTAGAGGCGCGCGGGCTCGCCGTACTTCGGCAGGTTCACGTCGATCGGGACCGACGGGTCGCGGAGCCGCAGGTGGGCCGGCTGGCTCTCGTCGTGGTTCGTCGCCGACAGGAACACGCTCGACAGCTTGTCGAACGAGAGCACGCCGTCCGGCTTCGGATAGACGATCGGCTTGTAGTCCGACGCCTTGCCCGTGGACTCCGCGTCGCTCTTGTCGTGCTTGAGGGTGCCGAACAGGGACAGGCCGCCCAGCAGGTGGGTGGTCCACATGTCGAAGCCCGCGAAGGCCGTCCCCAGCATCGTGCCGAACTTCGACAGCATCGGCTTGGCGTTGCGGACGACGTTCAGCTCCTTCTTCACCCACGAGGCGTCGAAGGCCTGCTTGTACTCGACCAGCTCGTCGCCCGCCCGGCCGGCGGCGATGGCGGCGGCGGCGGCCTCGGCGGCCATGATGCCGCTCTTGATCGCGTTGTGACTGCCCTTGATCCGCGGCACGTTCACGAAGCCGGCGCTGTCTCCGAGCAGCACGCCGCCCGGGAAGTACAGCTGGGGAATCGACTGGAGGCCGCCCTCGGAAATGGCGCGGGCGCCGTAGGCGATGCGCTTGCCGCCTTCCAGATGCTTGGCCACATCCGGGTGGTGCTTCCAGCGCTGGAACTCGTCGAACGGCGACAGCCAGGGGTTCTTGTAGTTCAGGTGCACCACGAAGCCCGTGGCCACGTAGTTGTCCCCGAAGTGGTACATGAAGCTGCCGCCGCCGGTCTTGTCGTCCAGCGGCCAGCCCAGGGTGTGGATCGCCAGGCCGGGCTGGAACACCGCGTCGGGAACCTGCCACAGCTCCTTGATGCCGATGCCGTACTTCTCGGGGTTGGCGTTCTTGCCGAGGCCGTACCTGGCCTTCAGCACCTTGGCCAGCGACCCGCGCACGCCCTCGCCGATGAAGACGTACTTGCCGCGCAGCTCCATGCCGGGCTCGTAGCTGGGCCCGGGCTGCCCGTCCTTGCCCAGGCCGAACTCGCCGGCGACCACGCCCACCACCCGATCGCCCTCGAACACGGGCGCCGAGGCCGCCATGCCCGGATAGATCTCGACGCCCAGCTCCTCGGCCTGCCCCGCCAGCCAGCGGCAGACGTTGCCCAGCGAGGCGATGTAGTTGCCGTGGTTGTTCATGAAGGGCGGCATGGCCCAAACCGGCAGATCCAGGCTGCCCTGCGGGCCCAGGACCACGAACTTGTCCGCCGTGACGGGGGTCTCGAGCGGCGCGCCCTTGGCCTTCCAGTCGGGGATCAGCTCGCTCAGGCCCTTGGGATCGATCACCGCGCCCGAGAGGATGTGGGCGCCCACCTCGGCCCCCTTCTCGATCACCGCGACCGTCAGGTCGGCGTTGAGCTGCTTCAGGCGGATCGCGGCGGCCAAGCCCGAGGGGCCGGCGCCGACGACGACGACGTCGTACTCCATCGCTTCCCGTTGGATGGCTTCGCTCATCGTCGTCCTCTCAAGCTCGCGTCACGGCCCCCGTCCGACGCCGTGGGGGTCTTATCAGGACGTCACGCCGCGCCGGTCAAGCGGGAAGGCGCGCGCTAGCGCGGCCCGTCGACCACCAGCTTGACCTGGCGGCCCGGGCGCACCGCCTCTCCGGGCGCGAGGCCGTTCAGCATCCGGAACAGCTCCAGGCGGTCGGTGTCCGCCGCCATGCGGGCCGCCAGCGATTCCGCCGTGTCCCCGGCGCGCACCGTCACCACCGCGATCCGCCGGCCCGCCGCCGCCCCCGCCTCCCGCTCGCTGAGCCGCCGGAACGAGCCGAACATGGGGCGGAAGCTGTCCAGCCGGCCGGCCGGCGCCATGGCGACGAAGTGGTAGGTCTCGTCGCCGCCCAGGTTGTAGGCCACCGCGATCAGGTCCACCGGCCGGCCGCCCGAGAACGCGCGCGCCTGCACCTGCGCCGCCTCGACACCGTTGATGGTGACGCGCTCCGGCAGGCCCATTTCGTGGCGCCCCTGGCGGATCACCGCCCGCAGCACGTTCTCCGCATAGCCGGCGAGCTGGCGCGAGGTGGCCGTCCCGCCCGAAAACTCGGCGAGCAGCCCCTCGGGGCCCGTGACGCGCACCGCCTCGGGCGCGTTCGCCACGGCGAAGCCGCGCGGCGCGTCGAAGCGGATCCGCAGCCCGGGATGGATGTACGCGCCGCCGCGCACCAGGCCCTGCACGGGGTCGGCGTCGTAGGACATGCCGTCGATGGCCAGCAGGAACGGCGTCTCCTCCAGGCGCAGCCCTTCCCGCGGAATGCCCGCCGCCGCCGCCTGGACGCGGGCGATCCGGTCGCCCGTCAGCGGATGGGTGCGCGCCCAGACCGGGACTTCGCCGCCCGCGCCCCTCGCCCGCGCCGAGTACGCGTCCTCGCGCTGCAGATCGGCGAGCACGCCGGTCAGGCCGTCGGGGGCGTAGCCGGCCTGCGGCAGGTAGCGCAGCGCCAGGGAGTCGGCCTCGTATTCCTGGTTGCGCGAGTAGCTGAGCGCGCCCAGCTTCGCCACGCCGCTGGCCACCCGGCCGGCGAGGTTCGACTTGGTCGCCGCCCCGATGAGCGAGGCGGCCAGGCCCGACAGCGCCTCGGCGTTGCGCTGCCGCTGCGCATGCTGCGCGGTCACGTGGCCCAGTTCGTGACCCAGCACCGCCGCCAGCTCGGCCTCGGAGTTCATGATCGAGAGGAGGCCCCGCGTCACATAGACATAGCAGCCGGGCGGCGCCGTGAAGGCGTTCACCACCTCGCTGTCGAGGAGCGTGAAGGAACACCGCTGCCGGATCCCCGCCGCCGCCGCCATCCGCTGGCCCACGCGCGAGACGTACTGGGCCTGCGGGCCCGTGTAGACGCCGCCGAGCTGCGCCACGAGTTCGGTGTGCTCCCGGGCCGGCTGCGCCGCCGCAGGCAGCCCCGCCAGCGCCACGGCCGCGGCCATGATCGCCACGCGTCTCCTCATGCGCCCCTCCCCCGCGGAATAGCGGGCTGACAAGCCCGGTGCTTCGCGCCAAGAGTGGACCAGCCTCACGCCGGAGTGAACCCACGCCCATGCCGGCCGCCGCCGACGCCACGCCCGCGCAGCTCGCCGAGAGCCTGCTCGCCTTCTGGGCCGACGCGGGCGTCGACGCGATGATGCTGGACGAGCCCTTCGACCGCATCGAGGCCGGCCGCGTCGCGCCGCCGCCCCGACCCGCGCCGGCGTTGGCCCTGGCGCCCCAGCCCGGCCCGCGCGCCGCGCTCCAGGCCGACATCTCGGGCGCGATCGCCCAGGCCCAGGCCGCCGCCGCGGCCGCGGGCGACATCGGCCAGCTCGTCGCCGCGATCGCCGCGTTCGAGGGCTGCTCCTTGCGAACCGAAGGCGCGGCCACCCAGGCGGTGGTCTACCGTGGGACCCCGGGCGCGCCGCTGATGGTGATCGGCGAAGGTCCGGGCGCGGAGGAGGACGCGCGGGGCGAACCCTTCGTGGGACGCGCGGGGCGTCTTCTGGACAAGATGCTGGCCGCCGCGGGGCTCGAGGGGCGGGTCCTCATCACCAACACCGTGTTCTGGCGGCCGCCGGGCAACCGCACCCCGACCCCCGCCGAACAGGCGGTCTGCGCCCCCTTCCTGGAGCGGCTGATCGCGCTGGCGCAGCCCCGGATGCTGCTGCTCGTGGGCGGCGCCTCGGCCAAGTCGCTCCTGAAGCGCGAGGAGGGCATCCTGGCCCTTCGCGGACGCTGGTTCGAATGGACGTCCACGGACGGCGCCGCCGCCCTGCCCGCGCTGCCCACGCTGCACCCCGCGTTCCTGCTGCGCCAGCCGGGCGCGAAGAAGCGCGCGTGGCAGGACCTGCTGACCCTGAGCGAGCGCCTGGACCGGCCGGGCCGCGAGGGCTGACCCCGGATCGTCGGCAGCCAAGACCTTCTAAAGACTGTGGATAACGTCCCGGCGGCGGCGGCCGCGGGCGAAGTCTGCGGCAATCGCGAGCTTGATCCCCCGGCAGGCTCGCCTTAGCCTTTGCCGCTGGGACAGTGGAAAATAAGGGGTTCGCGCTCAACCTCGCGTTAGTCGTGGTGCGCGGATAAGGCGGCATGACGCTAAAACAGCGCCTGCGCGTCGGGGTATTGTCCCTCGTCGCCGGAGTCTCGATGGCCAGCGTAGCGGCCGCCGAATCGCCGAAGGCCCTCTCCGAATCCGACGCCCGCGCCTACGCGGCCGCCTTCGAGGCCGTGGACCAGGGCGACTTCGTCGGCGCCGAGCTGACGGCCGCCGAGATCAAGGACAAATCGCTCGCGGGCTACATTTCGTTCCGCGCGCTCATGCACCCCACGGCTCACAAGGCCTCGTTCGAGGAGCTGTCGGGCTGGCTGGCGCGCTTCCGCGACCTCCCGCTCGCCGACCGGGTCTTCTCGCTGGCGGCGAAGCGCAAGCCGGCCGAGGCCCCGAACCCGCCCACGCCCGAGGTCGCGCTGATCGACACCGCCCGCAGCGAGATCACGCGGCCGGCGCGCGAGGCCTTCTATTCCGGCGACGCCCGCACGGCCTTCCAGCTCGCGGTCAGCGTCGGCGAGCGCTGGATCGCCGGCCTTTCGGCCTGGCGCCTCGGCGACTACGCCCAGGCGCAGGACTACTTCGTCCAGGTCGCCCGCGACGAGGCCGAGGATCCCTGGCAGCGCTCCGCCGCCGCCTTCTGGGCCGCCCGGTCCGCGCAGGCGCAGGGCGATGTCCGCGCCGCCCACGGCTTCCTGCGGATGGCCGCCCAGGCGCCGCAGACCTTCTACGGCATGATCGCCGAGCGCCAGGTCCGCAGCCTTCAGGCCGAGGCGCCCACCGGCCAGCTCATGCTCGCCAGCTACCGCAGCGCGCCCAGCGAGCCCCTCGCGGGCGCCCGGCTCAGCCGCTTCCTCGAGGCCAATCCGCGCGCGCACCGCGCCGCCGCCCTGGCCCAGCTCGGCCGCGCCGAGGAGGCCCGCCAGGAGCTGCGCGCCGGCCTCGCCCTCGCCCGCACGACCGACGAGCGCAACACCTGGTCGTCGCTGCTGGCCCAGCTGGCGCCGCCCGGATCGGGATCGCAGAAGCCGCAGTACCTGAACCTCTACGACTACCAGGCCCCGCCGCTGGCGCCGAAGGACGGCTTCACCATGGACCGCGCGCTGGTCTATGCGATCGTGCGCCAGGAAAGCGCGTTCAACCCGGCGGCGCGCAGCCACGCCGGCGCGCTGGGCCTGATGCAGCTGCTGCCTGGCTCGGCGGCGCTCGCCACCGGCGACAAGACCTACCAGCGCAAGCCGCGCACCCTCCTCGATCCCGCCACCAACCTGCGGGTCGGCCAGGACTACCTCGCCTACCTGATGGACCGTGGCGTCGGGCCCGACCTGCTGAAGATGGTCGCCGCCTACAACGCCGGGCCGGGGGCCGTGCTGAAGACGGTCCAGAAGGTCGGCGACCAGGACCCGTTCCTGATGGTGGAGTGCCTGCCGGCGCTCGAGACGCGCAACTACGTCGAGAAGGTCGTCGCCGGCTACTGGACCTACAAGCGGATGTTCGGCGAGGAACCCAAGACCCTCGACGCCCTCGCCGGCGGCGCCCAGCGCATCGACGTGCGCATGGACCTAGCCTATCCGCCGCCCGCCCCTCAGCCGCAGCACGCGACGGACGTCCGCCAGGTCGACGCCATCAGCGAGCTGCTGGAGAAGGCCTCGCTCGACTAGCAGCGCGGTGGGCGTGCGGCTCAGCAGGCCGCCGTCCTTCAACCCCGCCACCAAGGCGTCCGCGCCCCCGGCGGCCACATGCGCGTCCAGCGCCGCGATCCAGCCGTCCCGCAGCCGGAAGCCGGCCGGCAGCAGCAGCACCTGCGCCTGGCGCGCCGCCCGCGCGGCCGCCGCGATGCCGGGGTGAGCGTCGGCCCCCATGTCCTCGCACAGGGCGTCGATGCCGGCCTGTCCCGGCGACGCCACGATCGCCACCTGGCGCACCAGCCCGTCCACCGCCCCGGCCGTCAGCTGGGTCAGCAGCGCCGGCAGGCGGTCGGCGTCGCGCCGCGCGTCGATGATCACGCTGAGCATGG
>NZ_JAEUMN010000091.1 GCF_016793225.1 Phenylobacterium sp. | reverse complement strand
CCTCGCCCCACGCTCGGCCTACCTGCTCGACGGCGAGGCGAGATGGACCTGGGAGCACAGCCTTCCGGAGGCCAAGGCGCACCGCTTCTCGATCACCTTCCGCAATCTGCGCGCCCCCGCCTGACCAAGGGCGTTGCAGCGGGTGCTCAGACCGTGTCGGATGACGCGCGGGAGGGCGAAGCATGACCCATGTGGATCTGGCGCTGATCGGCGCGCTGGTCGCGTTCGTCCTGGCCTGGTGGCTCCGCCCTCTGCCGGGGCGCCTGGCCATCCTGTGGACCCTCGCCGCGCTTGTCGTGCTCCTGGGCCTCTACGGGCTTATCGACGACCGCTGGCAGAATGGCGTGGGCGCCGCCGTGGGCTTGGTGTTCCTGCTGGTGCTGGGGATCAACCGGCTGCGCCGCGCCCCCCGGCGCGAGGGCTGGCCCTATGTCTCCGGCCCGCTGTTCGGCATCCTGGCGGCCGTCGCCGCGGCGTCGATCGTGCTGTTCCCGGTCGATCCGCTCCCCAAGCCGTCCGGCCGCCATCCGGTGGGCGTGCGGAGCTTCGAGCTGGTCGACGCCGCGCGGCCG
The DNA here is from genome assembly GCF_016793225.1 of Phenylobacterium sp. Classification (GTDB taxonomy): domain Bacteria; phylum Pseudomonadota; class Alphaproteobacteria; order Caulobacterales; family Caulobacteraceae; genus Phenylobacterium. The sequence goes on along the minus strand of NZ_JAEUMN010000091.1, from coordinate 5,082 downwards.
GGTCTCATCTCGGCCAGGCCCGAGGAACTGCGCCGTCTGCTGGTCCGGGTCTGGTACCCGGCGGGATCGGTGGCCGGGCTCAAGCCGCGCCGGTACTTTTCCGAGGCCGAGGCCGATACGACGGCCCGGACGCTGGGCGAGCTGGTGGGTTTCGGGCCGTTCTTCACCTACGTGAAGCACGTGCGGACCAATTCGTACGAGGCGGCTCCGCTACTGGCCGGCGCGACAGGGCTGCCCGTGGTCTTCTACAGCCACGGTTACACCTCGTTCCTGTCCCAGAACACGGCGCTGATGGAGGAGCTGGCGAGCCACGGCTACGTCGTCGTCTCGGTCCAGCACACCTACGACTCGTCCTCGACGGTGTTCCCGAACGGGGACGTGGCGCCGGCAGATCCGAAGCTCGCCGACATGGCGCAGGAGACCGACGGCCCGGTCGCCAGGGCGCAGAACCAGGCCATCGGAGGCGCCACGCTCGACGAGCGGCTGGAAGGCTACCTGGCGCTCCGCGAGATGGCGCTGTCCGGCCAGAACGACCGGCTGGCCCGCAGCGGCGAGATCTGGGCGGCTGACCGCATCTTCGTGCACGACCAGCTTCAGCGCGGCGCCGCGCCGCCGGCGATCCGCGAGATCATGGCCGCCGCCGACCTGACCCGCGTCGGCGAGATGGGCATGTCGTTCGGCGGCGCCACCGCCGGCACGGTGTGCATGAGCGACCGCCGGTGCGCGGCCGGCGTGAATCTGGACGGCGGGGACTTCCCCTTCGCAGCCTTCGCCGCCGACGTGCCCGCGCCGTTCCTGATGTTCCACTCCGACGTGGCCAACATCAGCAAGCGCGTGGGCGCGGCGCCGCCCGCCCAGCCGCGGAGCTTCAACGAGTTCAGCTACGAGCCCTTCGCCACGGCCGGGCGGCGCGCCGATGTGTACCGCGTCCAGCTGAAGGGCTCGCAGCACCTGGGTCTGTCGGACTTCTCGCTGTTCGTGCGCCGTCCTGTGCGCGACCCCCTGTTCGGTTCCGCCCCGGCCACGGTGATGGTCGGCGCACAGAACGACTTCGTGCGCGCGTTCTTCGATCGCCACCTTCGCGGCGCGAACAACCGCTTCCCGCAGCCGCAGATGGCTCGCTACGAGCGGTGGGTCACGCCGCTGAGGGTGGACGCCGTGCGTAACTGGTGGGCGGCCAAGCCCGCGGAAGAGCAGGCCGGCATCCTGGCCCGGATCGAAAAGGCCCGGGCGGCGCCTGCACCTTAGGCCGTCCGGCCTTCGCCGGTCTCGCGACGGGCCTTTTCGAGGTCTTCGCCTTCCGGACCGTCGAGAGCGGCCTCGGCCTCGCGGGCCTTCTCCTCGACAGGACCGTTCTCGGCGAAGTCGTGCTGCATGTCCTGGTACTTCTTGCCCGACACGTAGTCGCCTTCACCCTGGATCTTGTTGTCAGCCATTGCAGGAACTCCTCGCTACCCGGCGAGGAACCCCGAAGCCGAGACACGGCTCCATAGAGCGCGTCGATGGGCGGCATAGAACCAATCATGTTGATCCCGAGCGCCGCAGGGTCATAGTCCCGCCTGACGTTCAGGGAGATGAACAAATGTCGCTCGCGAGCAGCAAGACGATCGAGAACCTCAAGGCCGCCTTCGCCGGCGAGAGCCAGGCGAACCGCCGCTACCTCTACTTCGCGCAGAAGGCCGACGTGGAAGGCTACAACGACGTCGCCGCCGTGTTCCGCTCGACCGCGGAAGGCGAGACCGGCCACGCGCACGGGCACCTGGAGTTCATGGAAGGCGTCGGCGATCCCGCCACGGGCCTGCCGATCGGCGGCACCGCCGACAATCTGAAGGCCGCCATCGCCGGCGAGACGCACGAGTACACCGACATGTACCCGGGCATGGCGCGCACGGCGCGCGAGGAAGGCTTCGACGAGATCGCCGACTGGTTCGAGACCCTCGCCAAGGCCGAAAAGAGCCACGCCGGCCGCTTCCAGCGCGCGCTCGACACTCTGGACTGATCCGTTCCAAGGCGTGTCATCCCGGCCGCGCGAGGCCGGGATGACGCTCTGTTCGAGGGCTGAGGCTTGAGCGAAGACCGCACCGCACCCGAGGCGTCCGGCGGGCCTCCGCGCGAGGGCAGCCTCGATGCGCCGTTCCGCCGGCCGATCGCCTGGCAGGACCCGGACTACTACGACCTCGAGAAGGTCCACGCCGAACTGCAGCGGCAGTTCGACGTCTGTCACACGTGCCGGCGCTGCTTCAACCTGTGCGACAGCTTCCCGCGCATGTTCGACGCCATCGACGAGGGCCCGACGGGCGAGATCGACGGCATCGGCCCCAAGGAGCACGCTCACATTGCGGAGGCCTGCACCCTCTGCGACATGTGCTTCCTGACGAAGTGCCCCTATGTGCCGCCGCACCCGTTCGACATCGACATTCCGCACCTGATCCTCCGCTACCGGGCCGCCAAGCGGCGGGAGGGCCACAAGGAGTGGGTGCGCGAGCAGCTGGGCGAGACCGACCGCAACGGCAAGCTGGCCAAGCCGGTCGCGCCCATCGCCAACTGGGCCAGCGCGCGCAGCAACACGCCGCTCCGCAAGCTGCTGGAGTCCATCGCCCACATCGACGCCGAGGCCGAGCTGCCGAGGTACGTCAGCAAGACGGCGAGCGACCGGCTGAAGGGGCCCATGGCGCCCAACCCGAACGGGCCCGCCTTCGGCAAGCGCAAGGTGGCGATCTACGCGACCTGCTTCGTCGACTACAACAAGCCCGACACGGCCGTGGCCGCCGCCCGGGTGCTGGCGCACCAGGGCTGCGAGGTGAAGCTGGTCTACCCCGAGTGCTGCCGGATGCCCCAGCTCGAGGCCGGCGACCTCAAGACCGTCGCCGGCGCGGCCGAGCGGGTGTCGAAGGTCTTCGCGCCCCTGGTCGCCGACGGCTGGGACGTGGTGGCGCTCACCGCGTCCTGCGGCCTGATGATGAAGTTCGAGTGGCCGCTGATGCTGCCCGAGAACAAGGACGTGGCGCACCTCTCGCGGGCGACCAAGGACATCTGCGAGTACGTGGTGGAGCTCTCCAAGGCCCATGGCCTGGCCGAGGGCATCCAACCGCAGAGCGGCGGCGTCACCGTCCACCACGCCTGCCACGCGCGCGCCCAGAACATGGGCGCCAAGTCGGTGGAGATGCTGAAGCTGATCCCCGGCCTGAAGGTCGACATCGTCGAGCGCTGCTCGGGCCATGGCGGCACCTTCGGCGTCATGAAGGGCACCCATGAGGTCGCCAACAAGGTGGGCCGCCCCGCCGCCCGGCAGGTGATCGCCAAGGGCAACGAGACCCTGTGCTCGGACTGCCCGCTCGCCTGCAAGCACATGGTTCAGCTGATCGCGGACGACACCAAGGTCGAGACGCCGGCCCCGGCCGAGGCGCACCCGATCGAGGTCATGGCGCGCGCGTACGGAGTGATGTGATGCCGATTTCGGAACGCAGGGTCACGCTTCAGGATCTGTTGCCCGACGCCGAGTTCGCCCAGCGCCGCAAGGCCTGGCGGAGCGAGCTCCTGCCGGTGAAGCGGCTGCGCCGGATCGAACTCGGCCCGCACTGCACGTTCTACTTCGAGTGCTTCGACACCATGCTCTTCCAGATCCAGGAGATGCTCCTGATCGAGAAGGGCGGGGCCGAGCAGGCGCCGGACGAGCTGGCCGCCTACAATCCGCTCATCCCTCAGGGGTCCGAGCTGGTGGCCACGGTCATGTTCGAGATCGACGACCCTCTGCGCCGCCAGACGATCCTGTCGCGGCTCGGCGGCGTCGAGGACTGCTTCTTCCTGCAGGTCGGCGGCGAGCGGATCGCCGGCGTGCCCGAGGGCGACGTCGAGCGCACCCGCGAGGACGGCAAGACCAGCTCCGTCCACTTCCTGCGCTTCCCGCTGAAGCCCGAACACATCGCCCGCTTCCGCGACCCGGCCACGGAGATCCTCGTGGGCTGCGGGCACGAGCGCTACAGCCACCTCGCCGGCCTGTCGCCCGCCACGCGCGCCGAACTGTCCCGCGACTTCGCCTGACGCAGGAACGGCCCGACGCGAAAAGGGGCCGGCCCCTGACGGGCCGACCCCCTTCCTGACGCCGGGCGCCGCGAGGGGCGCCGGAACCCGAGGTCCTACTTCAGCAGCGTGTCGACCTGGCTGGTGAGCGTCACCGCCTGGGCGGCCAGCTCGTCCGACGCGGCCAGCAGCTCGGCCGAGGCCTCGCCGGTCTGGACCACGCCTTCGCGCAGCCGCTCGATGTTCGACGACACCTCGCGGGTGCTTTCCGCCGCTTCCACCACGTTGGACGAGATCTCGCCCGTGGCCGCCGACTGTTCCTCGACGGCGCTCGCGATCGCGGAGGCGATCTCGGCCACCTTGCCGATGGTCTCGGCGATGCCGTGGATCGCGGTCACCGAGGTGGCCGTCGCCTGCTGCATCGCCGCCACTTCCGACGAGATCTCGTGGGTGGCCTTGGCGGTCTGGTCCGAGAGGCTCTTCACCTCCGAGGCCACCACCGCGAAGCCCTTGCCGGCGTCGCCGGCGCGGGCCGCCTCGATGGTCGCGTTCAGCGCCAGCAGCTTGGTCTGGCCGGCGATGTTGTTGATCAGCGTGACCACGTTGCCGATCTTCTGCGCCGCCTCGGCCAGGGACTGGATCGCCGCGCTGGTCTTGTCGGTCTCGGCCACCGCCTGCTGGGTGATGTTGGTGGACTCGGCGACCTGGCGGGCGATCTCGGCGATCGACGCCGACAGCTCCTCGCCGGCGGCCGACACCGTCTGGACGTTCGTGGACGCCACCTGGGCGGCGTTGGACACGGACGTCGCCTGGTCCGAGGCTTCCTGCGCGGTCTGCGACATCGACTCGGCGGTGGCGCGCATCTCGGCGGCCGCCGACGACACGATCTCGGCCACCTCGCGGACACGCTCGGCGGCGCGGCGCTGCTCGGTGATCTCGGTGATGTCGGTGGCGTACTTCACGACCTTGTAGGGGCGGCCGTTGAGGTCGAAGATCGGGTTGTAGCTGGCCTGCAGCCAGATCTCCTTCCCGCCCTTGCCGAAGCGCTGGTACTTGCCGCTG
>NZ_JAEUMN010000036.1 GCF_016793225.1 Phenylobacterium sp. | reverse complement strand
TCCAGCAGCAGCTGCAGCGCCAGCCAGCGCCGCCGGCCGTCCAGGGCCATGGCGGGCTTCTCCTTCTTCTTCCCCGGCCGCACGGTCAGCGGCTGCAGCACGCCGGCGGCGAAGATGGTCTCCGCGAGTTCGGGGATTTCGTCGTCCGGCGCCTCACCGAAGCGCATGTTCTCGGGCGCGACGGCGAGGTCGCGGAGCGGAAAGCTCCTCGGCAGGCGTTCGGCAGGTGTCTCGGAGACGGATGGGGCTTCATGAACGGATGGGGTCGTGGCCATGGGGCAGGTCCCACCCGGCCGCGAGGGACCATCCCTGCGATCCGGGCGCCCCACGCCGCCCTTCCTCGTCCTCCCTCCGCGCCAGATCGTTCCAGTCGCCGGCGCCTACGGGGGGCAGCACCACCTCGGCAACCACCCCGGCGTTGCGCAGCCGGGCGAGCAGGATGCCGGCCGAGCGCTCGCCGTCCGGCCCCCGGTCCCCCGCGATCAGCACGCGACGGACCCCCTGCGGCGCCGACCAGCGCCGCAGGTTGCTGGTCGATAGCAGCGCCCAGCCCGGCAGACCGAACCGCGCCATCGCCGACAGCGTCGTGAACACGCCCTCGGCCACGAGCATCTCCACGGCGCGCGGTACGAGACGCACCGCCGCCCCAGCTGGAATCGAGCCCACCACCTTACGCGGCGGCCGGGCCAGGCGGCTGCGTTCGCCGCGCGCATCGAGGTAGGTGACTTCCACGGCGGTGATCGCGCCGTCCGCGCTGCGAACCCCTGCGAGCAGCCCCGCCAACCGCAGGCCGCGATCGGCATAGACCTGCGTTGGAACCGCGCCATGCGCGCGCAGGCCGGACAGTCTCAACGCGCAGAGATCGACCGCACGCGACCGCCCATAGGCGGCTGCCGGTCCGTCATCGGCCACCGATCCCGCCGCTTCCCAAAGCGCCCGGGCGATGCGCTCGCGCTCGGCGCGGCTGCGCTCCGGCCGTGGCGGCCGTGCCGACACCCCGCCGCCGCCCAGCAGCCGATTGTCCGCATCGATCCAGCCCCGTGCCCGCAGGTCGTCGAGCACCTCGCGCCAATCGGCCGCGCCGAAGCTGTGCACCACGACGCGCCCGTCGATCAGCACCAGCGAAACTGAACGGTCGGCCGCGTCATGCCCCGGCGCCGGCGCCAGGGCGCGCCGCCCGCCGGCGTAGACGTCGCCGCCCAGGGCGCGCGCCAGGGGTATCAGGGACAAGGTCGTTGCGACGGGCATCAAACCCCTCCGCGCTCCAGACCCCCAACCGGGTCACCGGGGCGGCCCTTCCCCTCTGCCCCCGTCCGATAGGACTGCCGCGCCGCCTTCTGTCTGGCCACTCAAAAGTATTTGATCGGCAGGTTTGCTTCCGATTTACGGCAAAAATTCCGAAGAACTGCTCGCCTCTTCATCCTGTCGCCGAAATTCGACTTAAGGAGGTGAATATATCGCCCTTGCCAGCCTGGGTCGTGGCGCGTTGAGTGACGGCCCCGTGACAGTGCCAGGAGCGTGCGCCATGACCCCCGAGCGGCTCGAACCCTTCCGGCAGGCGCTGGTCGACCTGCGACGACGTCTGCGCGACGGCGCCCTGGAGCCCGGCGCGCGGGTGACCGCCAAGGAGGTGGCCGACCAGCTGAAGCTCAGCCACACGCCTGTGCGCGAGGCCCTTTCCCGACTGGCAGGCGAGGGGCTGCTGGAGGATCGCCGCGGCGACGGCTTCTTCGTCCCCGAGCTCTCCGCCGCCGATGTCGCGGTGCTCTATCGCCTCAGCGAGCAGTTCCTCCTGATGTGCCAGGGCGCGGCGCGAAGCCCCAGCCCGCCCAGCCGCTCAACACCCGCGCCAGAGGAGCAGGACCCGGTCCGCGCCGTCGAGCGTCTTTTCCTGGCCTGGGCGACCGAGTCTGGCAGCCGCGTGATCGTCGACGCCTACCGCACCACGATGCTGCAGCTGGCCCCGGTCCGCCGCCGCGAGGTCCAGCTCATCGACGACCTCGCGCAGGAAGCCCAGGCCCTACAGCGGCTCGCCGACCCGTCGCAGCGCCCCAGCCGGCCAACCGCGATCCAGGACTTCCACCGCCGCCGTGTGGCCCTGGCCGAACCCCTGGCCCAGCTGCTCGCTCCCCAGAATCCCGAGAACGAGTGAGAATATAGTCGAATATACCACGATATAGTTTGAGTATATCCAGCCCGAGGCGCGTCATCGCCTTGTCCGCCAATCCCGGCGGTCATTCACTCGAAAGAGGTCTGCTATGTCCAAGCTGCATCTGCCGACGTCGCGCCTGATCTGCTTCGGCAGCGCGCGCGCCCTGACCAACGCCCCCGTGGGCGAAGACGAGCTCGAGGACGATCCCTTCATCCTCTACAGCTGAGCTGGGTGCTGGCGCCGGGGACACCTGGCGCCAGCCTTCGCCATGAGCACCCCATCCCAAATTTCTGCGCTTCGAGGCGACGTCCACGCGGTTGTCATCGGCGATGACGCGGTGTTCCTGGATGTCACCCGCGACCGCTACGCCTGCGTGCCGTCGGCCGCCAGGTGGCTGTCGCTGGACGCGGCGCAGCGCGTGCTGGGTGTCGCAGACCCCGCCTTCGCCGAAGAGCTGCGCCAAGCCGACCTGATTGCCGATCACGCGACGCCGCGCGACCTGCCCGACCCGATTGCCGTCGCGACGATCAGCGCGGTGGGCGTAGACTTCGCTCCACCTGGATGGCGCGATGGCGTCAGGGGCTTGCGGGCCACTCTCGATCTCGCACAGGCGTACCATCGGCGGCCGTTGGCTAAGCTGGTTGCGTGGGCCGCCGAGGGCGCGACCCCGGGCGGAAACGACAAGCCGGACGCGCGGATGCTCGACCTCGTCGAGAGCTTTCACAGATGGGCGCCCTTCGCACCGGCGCCCGGCAAGTGCCTGCTGCGGTCGTTCATGCTGCTCAGGTTGCTTCGGCGCCACGGGCACGACGCCCGATGGGTCTTTGGCGTGCGCACTTGGCCGTTCCGCGCCCATTGCTGGCTGCAGCGCGGCGACACCGTGCTCGACGACGACGTCGAGGCCCTGGTCGCGTTGACGCCCATCATGGTGATCTAGTGGCGCCCCGAGCGCATTACATCGCCCTCGTGCGTGGTCCCGGTCCCGAGGACGCCGCGCCGTTCGCTGACGCGACCGCGCGGCTTCATCGAGAGAGCGGCTGGCTGCAACGGACCACGTCCTCTGAGATGGCGATCTGGACGGTCGGAGGAGGCCTGTCCCTGCACCGGTTGCCGCACGAGGCCGGCGTCATCCTGGGCGACCTTCATCCGATGCCGGGCGCTCCCCCGCACCTGTCGCCGCTGATCGCCGGACCTCCGCTGGCGCCGGACGCGTTGGCCGCGGAACTGCTGCGCGCTCATTGGGGGCGGTACGTGGCGATCCTCAGGGGCGGGTCTTCCGAAGCTTCCGTGTTGAGGGACCCCTCCGGCGAGCTCGAATGCTGTGTGTGGACCACACGTGAGGGCGTCGGGGTCATCGCGTCCGACCTGTCCGCGTCGCCGGGCTGGCTACGTCCGCAGCGCCTCGGGCTCCATTGGGAGCGGATTGCCATGTGCTTGGCGGCCCCCGGCGGCGCAACGGCGACCTCCTTGCTCGATGATGTGCGGATTGTTCCGCCAGGCGCCGTCTGCCGGGTGCGCGGCAATGATCCGGGCCGGCTTTTGTGGTCGCCCGCCAACTTCTGCAGTCCCACGCGCCTTGATCGCGAACTCCTGGCGCGCGAACTCCTGGACCGCGTCGATGCTTGTACGGCGGCCAGCGTCGAGAAGTTCGAGCGCCTGCTCGTCGATCTATCCGGCGGGTTGGATTCTTCGATTGTCGCGGGTGCGCTCGGCGAGAGCGGTGCGGTGGCGCGGGTCACGCAGTGGGTGCACCGGCTGGACGACCGACCGGAAGGCGACGAGCGCGCTTATGCCCGGGCCGTGACGGATCGGCTGGATCGACACCTGACGGTCGTGCGCAAGCCGATGACACCGCTGACGCCTGATGACTTCGCCGAACTCGGCTCCAGCTTCTGGCCTGGGATCAACGGCGCCGATGCAGCGCGCGACCGCGACATGGCCGGCCGTCTCGACGCCGGTGGCGCGGACGCCATCGTCTCGGGGCAGGGAGGGGACGCGGTCTTCTACCAGATGCCAACGGCCTGGATCGCGAGCGAAGAGGTACGCCGCCGGGGACCGGCGGCCCTCGGATCGCCGGTGCTCGTCGAGACGGCGCGACGGCTGCACAAGCCCGTTTGGTCGGTCTATCGCGAGGCACGGGCGGGCCTGCAGCGCGGTAGGGGCCTGCCGAAGTCGGCCTCCACGCTCATGAATGCGGATGCGCGCGAGATCGCCGGCCGCGCCGTGCACCCCTGGGAGCACGCGGCGCGGGACCTGCCGTTGGCGCGCCAGCTGCAGATTTGTGCGCTCGCAAACATCCACGTGGTTCGCGGCGACTGCCGGCGCCGCAGGCGAGGCGACCTCATCTTTCCGCTCGCCGCTCAGCCGATCATCGAACTCTGCCTGTCGATCCCGGTGGCGGACCTCGCGGCCGGCTCGCAGGACCGGCCCTTCGCACGAAACGCGTTGGCGGGCCGAATCCCGGATGTGGTCCGACAACGCCGGTCCAAGGGCAGCTTGACCGCCTACTTCTCACGGCTCGTGGCGGCCAGCCGCGAGACCCTCTTGCCCTTTCTGCGCGATGGCTGCCTCGCGGAAGCGGGGCTATTGGACCGTGCGGCGGTGGAACGCGCCTTTGATCCCGGCCACCTGATCCACGCCGGTCGCCCGAACGACGTCCTCAACGCGGCGCCGGTGGAAGCCTGGGTGCGTTACTGGCAGGGTCGTGTGCCGGACGCCGTGGGGGCGTCTCGGTGGTCCTAGTCGGCGCGAGATAGGTGTCCAGGAAGCGGCGGACGCGCACGTAGAGGTCACGGACGTTTCCGGGGCTTGAGATGTAGTGACCCTCGCCCCAGTAGGTGACGAGTAGCGCGTCCTTGTTCTGCCGGTACAGCGCAGAGAACATGGCCTCCGATTGGGTGAGGGGCACAGCGCCGTCCTGGTCTCCGTGGGCGAGGAGCAGGGGCGTCGTGATGGCGTCGGCCTGGAGCAGGGGACTGTTCCGGGCATAGCGCTCGGGATCAGACCAGGGTGGAACGCGCATGCGGCCTTGCCCGGATTCCATGCCGCCGGTGACATAGTTGCTGCGCACCCCCTCGTCCTGGAGAGGTCGATGCGGAGCCGGCAGCGACGACCATTTGGCCACCAGATCAGCGTAACCGCCCACGGCCACGGCCGCGCGAAAGCGATCGGTCTGGGTGATCGTCGCCATGACGGTGTATCCGCCATAGCTGTGCCCCCAGAGGGCCAGGCGGTCGGGATCGAAGGCGCCGACCAACGCGGGATCCCGCGCAGCCTGATCGACGATCGCGAGGATGCGTCCGGCGAGGCCCTTCGTGGGCTCTTCGGGTCTATCGAGTGCGATCGGCCGGGGCAGGCTGGGCGCCAGGACCGCGTACCCCTGGCCCAGGAGCACGCGCGTGTCGCCCTGCAGACCCAGCACAGGCGCTTTGTAGGGCGGCGGGACCCGGTAGTTGTCGCCGGAGTAGACCTTGACGATGAGGGGTGGTGGGGGACCCCCGCGCCGCGGCGGAAGGTAGAGCCAGCTTGTCAACGGCTGGCCGTCCGGGCCGGGATGGCGGATGGCTCGGATATCCGCTGGGTCGGTATCGGCGAGGGCCGTGTTGATCTCGGCCAGCACACGCGATGGGCCATCCTGCCCCAGCCATTCGAGCCGAGCCTCGTGGCCCTGCTGGTCGACGCGGACAACGGCGGCGCGCCCGTCG
>NZ_JAEUMN010000026.1 GCF_016793225.1 Phenylobacterium sp. | reverse complement strand
GGCCCACGGCGCGCCCGAGGCCTTCGCGCCCTGGCGCCCCTGGCTGGGCGACGGGGATGCGGACGGGTTTCCGTACCTGCGGGTGCGCGGCCCGGTCGCGATGGTCAACCTCTCGTCCGCGCGCCCCACGCCGCTGCACCTAGCCACCGGGACGCTCGGACGCGAGCAGGTCGAGGCCGCGCGGGCGCTGCTGGACCAGACACGCGGGCGCTTCCGCGTGGTCCTGGTGCACCATCCGGTGTCCCGCGGCGTCGTGTCGGGCCGCAAGTCGCTGACGGATGCCGATGCGCTGAGGGCCGCGGTCGCGGACGCAGGGTGCGAACTTGTCCTGCACGGCCATGCCCACGAGGCGGTGCTGAGCAGCCTGCCGGGTCCCGCCGGCCCGATCCCCGCGCTGGGCGTGCCCTCGGCGTCCACGCCCCTCGGCCGCCCGCACGACCAGCCCGCGCGCTGGAACGAGATCGAGGTCACGGCCGAGGGCGGCGGCTTCCGCGCCCGGGTCACGGCGCACGGCCTGGCGCCGGATCGGACGGTGGCGACGCTGGGGCGCTTCCACCTCATCTAGCGGCTAAACACCTTGTTTAGGCGGCTGGCCGGTTTATAAATGTGCATTCATTTATAAACGGGAGCGGTCGCATGGAGAGGCCTCTCGAGGGGCAGGTTGCGCTTGTGGCCGGCGCCACCCGCGGGGCGGGCCGAGGGATCGCCCGGGCGCTCGCCGAAGCGGGCGCGCGCGTCTACTGCACCGGGCGCAGCGCGGCGGGCCATCCGCCGGGCATGGACCGGCCCGAGACGCTGGACCAGACGGTCGCGCTGATCCAGGCGGCCGGCGGCCAGGCGGTCGGCGTCCGCGTCGACCACACCCATGAAGACGAGGTGGCGGCGCTCGCCGCGCGCATCGGCGACGAGGCGGGCCGGCTCGACGTGCTGGTGAACAGCGTCTGGGGCGCCGACCCGATGATCGACTGGGGCAAGCGCTTCTGGGAGGCGGACCTCTCGGGCGTGCGCGCCTATCTGGACCAGACGCTGGTCAGCCACCTGATCACCAACCGCCACCTGGCCCCGATGATGGTGGCGGCGAAGCGTGGCCTGATCGTCGAGGTGATCGACGGCCATCTGCCGGGATACCGCGGGCACCTCCTGTACGATCTCGTCAAGGCGGCGCTGGGACGGGCGGCCTACGGCATGGCCGCCGAACTGCTGCGCACCGGCGTGACCGCCCTCGCCGTCTCGCCCGGCTTCCTGCGCTCGGAGGCGGTGCTCGAGCACTTCGGGGTGACCGAGACGACCTGGCCCGACGCCGTCGCCAAGGACCCCTACTTCGCGGAGTCGGAATCGCCGGCGCTGGTGGGACGCGCGGTCGCGGCCCTGGCGGCGGACCCACAGGTCGGGCGCAAGGCGGGCCTCACCCTGTTCGCCGCCGACGTGGCGCGCGAGTACGGCTTCACGGACGTCGACGGGCGCACGCCGGACTTCCACGGGTTCTTCGACGCCCAGGCGAAGGCCATGGCGTCGGCCGACCCGCCGCCGCAGGACGACTACAGCCGCTTCCTGATGTGGTCGCGGTACTGGCAGATCCACCGCGTGCCCGAGCGGCGTGAACTGGCCGAGGACCTGGCGCGGGCGCTGGGCTTCGCCGACCTGGGGCCGGGCCTCGCGCCCGTGGCGCGATGAGCGCCGCGGCGCCCCCTCCCGCCGTCATCGGCCTGCGGGCGGGCCGGGGCGGCTGCGTGGCCGTCGCCGTGACGGCGGGGCCGCGCGTCGTGCTGTCGACCGTCCTCGCGACCGCGGAGCCGGGCGACCGCCTTGCCCTGGAGCCCTACGCCGTCGCCTACGAGCGGGCCCGGCAGGGCGCGACGGCCGAGGCCGCCGCGGCGGTCGAGGAAGGCCGCCGCCGTCAGGACGCCCTGGCCGCGGCGGCGCTGAGCGGGCTGGTGGAGCGGCTGCGGCGCCAGGGCGAGGCGCCCGCGTCGGCGGCGCTGCTGGTCAACCGCGCGGGCTGGATCACCGACCTCCTGGCCTACAGCCTCGGCGCGCCCGAGCACCCCGCGGTGGCCGAAGGACTGGCGGTGCGCGAGGCGATGCGTGCGGCGTGCCGGCATTGCGGCCTGACCTGCGCCGAGATCGACGAGAAGTCCCTGCCCGAGGCGGCGCGCGATCGGCTGACCCTCGGCGCGGACGAGATCGAGGCGACTCTCAAGGCGCTGGGCGCGGACGCGGGCAAGCCCTGGCGCAAGGAGCAGAAGCTGGCGGCGCTGGCCGCCTGGGCGCAGCTGGGAGCCCGCTAGGCGTGCCGCGGAAGAAGTCGATCAGCGACGAGGCGATCCTGGAGCGCGCCCTGCCCCTGATGGCCGCGGCGGGGCCGGCGGGGTTCACGCTGGCCGACGTGGCGCGCGACGTCGGCGTGTCGCCGGCCACGCTGCTCCAGCGCTTCGGCGACAAGCAGACGCTTGTGGCGCGCGCCTTCGCCCACGACAACGTCCGCTTCACGGCCTGGGTCGCCGGGCTGCCCGACGGCGTCGGCAGCGAGGTCGTGATCGGCATCTACACCGACGCCACCCGCCTGTTCGGAGACAACCCGAGCCTCGCCGACCACCTGCTCTGGCTTCGCGAGGACATCCGCGACCCGGCCATGAACCGCCTGGCGCGGGAGCGGTTCGCCCTGTTCCGGGACGCGATCGTGCGGCGGCTGCCGCCGCTGCCGATCCCGGCGGAGCGGGCGGCCGCGCTGCTCGACGCGCAGCACCACGGCGCCCTGGTGCAGTGGGCGATGGACCCGCAGGGGTCGCTGGCCGATCACGTGCGGCAAAGCCTCACCGACTGGTTCCGGCTCGCCGGCGCCTGAGCGCACGAAAGCCGCCGTTCCCGCTTTCGCCGCGGGGGGCCGGTCCCTATGATCGCGCTTCGCCGCATCGCCAGGGACGCACCGTGAGCAACGCCACCGCCCGCAAGTTCGGGCACCCGAACACCCTGGTCGCGGAGACCGCGAAGTGGCTGGTGCTCGTGCGGCCGCAGCAGCCGACGTACGGATCGCTGGTGGTGGTCTGCAAGGAGGAGGCGACGGCCTTCTCGGATCTCTCGGCCGAGGCCTTCGCCGATCTCAAGACCGCCGTGGACGGCGTCGAGGCGCTGCTTCGCCATACTGTGGCCTACGAGCGCATCAACTACCTGATGCTGATGATGGTCGATCCCGACGTCCACTTCCACGTGCTGCCGCGCTACGACGGCGAGCGCAGCCATGGCGGCCATGTGTTCCGGGATGCGGGCTGGCCGGGTCCGCCGGCGCTTGCGTCGCACGTCGCGCTGAGCGAGGAGGAGGCCGGCGCGCTGGCCGCCGAGTTCGCCGCCCTCTGGCGGGCATGACCGCCGCACCCCGGGGGACCGATTGAGCCGCATCGACCGCTACCTGCTCCGGCTGGCCTTCTGGCCGATGGTCGGGGCGACCGGGGTCACCCTGATCGCGCTGCTCCTGGAGCGCACGCTGCGGCTGCTCGACCTGCTGGCGGCGTCCAGCGACCGGTTCGGCTTCGTGGCGCAGCTCGCGGTGAACCTGGTGCCGCACTACGTGGGCCTGACCCTGCCGGCGGCGTTCTTCCTGGCGCTGATCATCGTCGTCAACCGGATGAACCAGTCCTCCGAGGTGGACGCCCTCCTGGCCGCCGGCGTGTCGCTGACGCGGCTGGCGGCGCCCTACCTCTGCCTGGCCGCGGGGCTGGCGGCGGTGAGCCTGGTGGTGTTCGGCTTCCTGCAGCCCTACAGCCGCTACGCCTATCGCGCCGTGCTGCACACCGCCCAGAACGCCGGCTGGAACGGGCTGGTCCCCGCCGAGACGATCCTGATCCCGTCCAAGGACCTGACGATGACGACCGACGCCGCCGATGCGGCCGGCCAGCAGCTCAGCCGGGTCTTCATCCGCCGGATCACCGAGAACGGCCGCGAGGAGATCACCACCGCCGGCATGGCCGAGGTCCGCCGCACGGCCGACGGCCGCAACGTGCAGCTGATGCTCAAGAACGGGCAGCAGCTTCGCTATGACCGCCAGGGTCACCCCGAGCTCCTCAGCTTCGAGGACTTCACGATGCAGCTGCCGGTGCAGGGGCCGGCCCGGCTGCTGCGCTCGCGGGGCGGCGACGAGCGGGAGCTGACCCTCTTCGAGCTGGCCGACCAGGCCGAAAGCGGGCGCACGTCGATCCCGCGCGACACCCTGCTGGGCGAGCTCTACGGGCGGCTGGCGCGCGCGCTGGTGTTGCCGCTGCTGCCGCTGCTGGCGGTGCCGCTCGGGCTGGCCGCCAAACGCAGCGGCCGCGCGCCGGGCGTGATCGTGGGCGGCCTCCTGCTGCTGGCGTTCTACCACGCCGTCCAGCTGGGCGAGGGCCTGGCCGACACGGGACGGGCGAACCCGGCGCTCGCCGTGGGCCTGCCCTTCGTGGTCTTCGCGAGCATCGCGATCGTGGTCTTCGTCAGCAGCCGCAAGCGGCCCGGGGAGACCCCGATCGGCCGGGTGATGGAGCTGATCGCCACCCAGGTCGCGCGCTTCAAGCTGCGGCGCGCGGGCCAGGCGCAGCCGGCATGACGCTCTCGAGCTACCTGCTGCGCCTGATGGGATCGCGGATCCTCGCGGCCCTGGCGATCATGGTCGGGATCCTGCAGATCCTCGACCTGCTGGACGTGACCACCGAGATCCTCGACCGCAAGCTGGGCGCCGAGGGCGTGGCCTACTACGCGATGCTGCGGCTGCCGCGCCTGATCGAGCAGGCGGCGCCGCTTTCGGTGCTGGCGGGCTCGCTGTTCGCCTTCGGCAAGCTGGCCGGCGAGAGCGCCGTGACCGCCATGCGCTCGACGGGGATATCGGCCTACCGCGTCACGATGATCGCCGCGCCGGCCGCCCTGGCCCTGGCCGTGGCGCAGCTCGCGATCGGCATGGTCATCGCCCCGCGCACCGACGCGCAGCTTTCGACGTGGTGGCAGAGCTCGACGCCGGCGGATCCGGACAAGGTGGTGGATCCCCTCACCTTCCGGCTTGGCGACGAGATCGTCGTCGCGGTGCCCCGAGATCCGGACGGACGGAGCCTGGAGAAGGTGACCATCTACCGGCGCGACCAGACCGGACGGCTGGTGCAGCGGACCACGGCGCGGGCGGCGGTCTACGAGAACGAGCGCTGGCGGCTGGTGGAGCCGCGGTTCGAAACCCTGGGCGCGGCCAGCATCGCCGAGGGCGCGGCGCGGTCCATGGACTGGTCGGATACCCTGAAGCCGGGGGACGTGCGGACGCTGGCCATGGGGCAGACGTCGGTGACCCCGGCGGAGGCCAGCCGGGCGCTCGCCGGCGGCCTCTCGGTTCGGCCACGGACGTTCTACGACACCCAGCTGCAGCGGGCCTGGGCGGCGCCTGCCGCGTGCCTGGTGATGCTGCTGCTGGCCGCGCCCGCGGCGCTGGCGAACTTCCGCGGCGGCGGCGCCACCCTGATCGTCCAGTGCTTGGCGTCGGGCCTGCTGTTCCTCGTGTTCGACGGCGCCTTCACGGCGCTGGGCGAGAACGGCGCCGCGCCGCCCCTGCTGGCGGCCTGGGCGGCGCCCGCCATGTTCGCCGCGTTCGGATTGACCATGCTGATCTATCGCGAGGGCTAGCGCCTTGGGGGGCGTCCAGATCCAGCCGGTCGAAACCGCCGCCGACCTTGAGCGGTTCATCCGCGTGCCGATGCGGCTGGGCGCGGGCGATCCGAACTACATCGCCCCCCTGATGTTCGAACGCCGGGAATCGCTCTCGGCCAAGGGCAACCCGTTCTTCGAGCACGCCGACGTGCAGTTCTGGCTGGCGGTGCGGGACGGCCGCGACGTGGGCCGGATCAGCGCCCAGATCGACCACCTGAACCCCACGACGAAGGACGGCGTCGGCCACTTCGGCATGGTCGCGGCCGAGGACGACGCCGAGGTCTTCGCCGCCCTGTTCGCCACGGCCGAGGCCTGGCTGAAGGCGCGGGGCTGCCGCACGGCCGTCGGGCCGGTGAACCTCTCCACCAACGAGGAGGTGGGCCTGCTGGTCGAGGGCCACGAGGCGCCCCCGATGTTCATGATGGGCCACGACGCGCCGCACACGCCCGGCCGTATCGAGGGCGCGGGCTACGCCAAGGCCAAGGACATCTTCGCCTATGTCTGCAGCGTGGCCGACGACCTGCCCGCGCCGATCCTGCGGCGGGTGCGCAAGGGTCCGGCCGAGGGCGTCACCCTGCGGATGCTGGACATGAAGCGTTTCGACGCCGAGGTCCGCACCCTCACGAGCATCCTGAACGACGCCTGGAGCGAAAACTGGGGCTTCACGCCCACCACCGAGGCCGAGACGCAGGCGCTGGCGACGACCCTGAAGCTGGTGATCGACCCCCGGCTCACCTGGTTCGCCGACATCGACGGCGAGCCGGCGGGCTTCATGGTGCTGCTGCCCAACATCAACGAGGCGATCGCCGACCTGAAGGGCCGGCTGTTCCCGTTTGGCTGGGCCAAGCTGTTGTGGCGGCTGAAGGTGAAGGGCGTGAAGACCGGCCGCGTGCCCCTGATGGGGGTGAAGCGCAAGTTCGCCGCCAGCCTGCGCGGCCAGCTCCTGCCCTTCCAGCTGATCGACGCCGTGGCCCAGCAGGCGCGCAAGCTGGGCTACGAGCGCTACGAACTCTCGTGGATCCTGGAGGACAACGCCGCCATGCGCCGCATCTGCGACGTGGGCGGCGCGAAGGTCTACAAGACCTATCGGCTGTACCAGAAGGCGCTCGCTTGAGCGGGTTCGCCGCGCTGGTGCTGGCCGGCTCGCGGCCCGGCGCGGTCGATGCGGTCGCGGCCTATGGGGAGGCGACGCACAAGGCGCTGATCCGGCTGCAGGGCCGCACGCTGCTGGCGCGGGTGGCCGTGGCGCTGCGCGACGCAGGCGCGGGCCGGATCGCCGTCGTCTCCAGCCACCCGGATGTGCGGCGCGAGGCCGAAGTCCTGGGCCTGGAGGTCCTGGACGAGCAGGCCGGACCCAGCCTGAGCGTCAAGGCGGCGGGCGCGCACCTGGGGACCCCGCTGTTGGTGACGACGGCGGATCACGCGCTGCTGGACGGCGAATGGATCCGCCGGTTCCTGGACGACACGCCGAGCGACGCCGACGTCGCCGCCCTCGTGGCCGCGCGCGCCACCGTGGAACGGGCGGCCCCAGACACCCGGCGCACCTGGCTGAAGCTTGCCGACGGGCACTGGAGCGGCTGCAACCTGTTCTACCTGGCCAACGCGCGCGCGCTGGCCGTGGTCGACCTCTGGCGGCGGGTGGAGGCCGAGCGGAAGCGCCCGTGGCGCATGGCCGGCATCCTGGGCGTCGGGATGCTGGCGAGCTATGCGCTGGGCTGGCTGACGCTGAAGGCCGCGGCCGAACGGCTTGGCCGTCTTGCCGGCGTCACCGCGGCGATCGTGGAGACGCCCTACGGCCTGGCTTCGGTGGACGTGGACAAGCCCGCGGACCTGGACCTGGTGCGGAAGATCGTCGGCGACGCGTAGCGGCCCCTCGCCGCGCGTGTCCGATCCTTAGGCCGGTGCGGTCCAGCCGCTGGAGAGGCGGTTGAGGTTGTCGACGTCCTGGGGGAAGTCCATTTCCCCCCATTCGAGCCCCTCGATGGAGCAGACCTTCACGTCGACGCCCGCGCGGGCGAGCTCGTCGATGACCGACAGGTACCAGCGGCGCAGGCCCTCGGGGTGGGCCAGGACGCTCTCGACGCCGGCGCGGAACTTGGCCGCGCCCGCCTTGGAGAAGCGCAGGAAGCCGATGCTCTCGGCGTCATAGGCCTCGATGGTCTTGCCGATGGCGACGAGGCGGCCGTGCTCGGTCAGCACCTTCATGTCGTCGGCGTCGTAGGCGGGCTTGCGGTCGATGGTGACCGTGATCTCCGCGGGCGGCGCCGCCAGCAGCGCCTCGGCCACGCCCGGACCGAACAGCGTGTCCCCGTTCAGCACCAGGATCTCGCGGTCGAATTCCTCGCGGACGATCCAGCACGAGGCGGTGTTGTCGCTGACGGTGTAGAAGGGGTTGAACGCCAGCCGGACGGGCATGGCGAGGCCCAGCTTCGCGATCTCGGCCTCCACGGCGTCGGCGCGGAAGCCCGTCACGATCACCGTTTCGGCCACCCCGGCCGCCTGCAGGCGCAGGAGCTGCCACGCCAGCAGGCTGCGGCCGGAGAGCTCGACCAGGCACTTGGGACGGTCCTCGGTGAGCGGCAGGAGGCGCTTGCCCTGGCCGGCGGCGAGGATGATGGCTCTGTTCGGCGCGGTCACGTGGTGGTCCGTTTGCGGAGCCGGCCCTTATGTCGGGCCGGACCCCAAAAGTGAAGAGACCTCGCAGGGCGAACAGCCCGCGAGGTCCCTGACACCGTACACGCGGCGCAATGCGAGGCGCCGCTGCATCCCGCCCTACTTCAGGTGGGCCGCCAGGTGCTTGTTCATCTCGAACATGCTGACCTTGTCCTTGCCGCCGAAGATCGGCTTCAGCTTGGCGTCGGCCAGGATCTCGCGCTTGTTCGCGGGATTCTGCAGGTTGTTCTTCTTGATGTAGTCCCAGATCTTCGAGACGGTTTCCCCGCGCGAAAGCTGGCCCGAGCCCACGACGGCAGCCAGTTCGGCGGAGGGCGTCAGGGGCTTCTGCAGGGCGTTCGTGTTTTTTCCAGTGGCCATGGGCTCCCCCAGCTAGTGAGTGTCGCACGACCGCCCGGCGGGGGGCCGGGTCCGAGTCGCTTGGATGCATCCTAACGCGGAAGAGGCGGCGCGCCACCGGAGATGCGCCACGGGGGGGCCGGCGTCGCCGGGTTGTCCGCCTCGAAGGCGCGCGACGCCGCTGCCGCGGGGCGCAGAACGCGGTGCATCAGGTCGATCAGGCCTGGCCCGTCCGGCTCCTCGCCGTAGACCTCGATGTCGAACAGGACGCCCGCCGCAGCCAACGCCGTCTCGACGACGCCCGCACGGCCCGCGTGTCCGCCAAGCTGGTATCCGATGCGGACGAACCCGTTGATTCTCTGGGCAATCTCCACCGCGGACCGGGGCCCGAAGCCACGCCCGCCGTAGGCCGCCACGGCGGCGATCCGCTCGGCGCGCCAGCCCGCGAGCACCAGCGCGAGGTCGGCCCCGGCCCCGAAACCAACCACGCCCACCCGTTCGTCGTCGCAGGCGCGCTCGTCCGCCAGGTGGTCCAGAGCGGCCCAGCCGGCCTCACGGCGGTCATCGGCCGAGAGGTCCGACAAATCGGGCGCCAGGACGAAAAAGCTGTGGGCGGATAACCGGGCCGCCCAGGAAAGCAGCCTCGAATCCAGCCCACGGCGCCCTCCGAGCAGCAGAATCGGCGGGTGGCGCCCGGGTGTGGGCGGGGTGGCGACGGCGGCGTCGACGGCGCCGTCGTCGAGGGCGATCTCGATCAGGGCGTGGGGCATGGACGAGACTTTATTCCTACTCGTTTTGTAGGAATATAGGGAATGTCTCGGCGCCTCTTCAGATTTGCTGGGGCGCGCCATGCCGGGTGGCGTCCGTTACGGCGCCCACGGGCCAACGGACGTTTGACATAACCCCACGGCAGGAGGCCAGATTTCCACCAACGAACAAGAGCTTGTCGGGAGGCGTAGCGTCATGGGCTGGACCATTGCGGATATCTGGGAAGCGATCGCGCGGTCGCAGCCCGATCAGGCGGCCCAGATCCAGGCGGACCGGGTGCTGACCTGGTCCCAGTTCGACGCCCGCGCGGACGCGCTCGCGGCGCACTTCATCGCCAAGGGCCTCAGCCGCCAGGGCAAGGTGGCGGGCTACCTGTTCAACGGGCCGGAGTACCTCGAGACCTACTTCGCCGCGTTCAAGGGCGGGTTCGCGCCCGTCAACACCAACTACCGCTACGGGCCCGAGGAGGTGCGCTACCTCTTCGACAACGCCGACGCCGAGGCCGTGGTGTTCCACGCGGGCTTCACCGAACTGCTGGAAAAGATCCGGCCCCAGCTGCCCAAGGTGAAGGCCTGGGTGGCGGTGGCCGAGCCGGGCCACGCCGTACCCGCCTGGGCGGACGACTACGACGCGATCGTCGCGAAGGCGCCGGCGCAGCGTCCGGTGAAGGCGCCCTGGGGACGGTCGGGCGACGACCTGCTGCTGCTCTACACCGGCGGAACCACCGGGATGCCGAAGGGCGTGATGTGGCGCCAGGACGACCTGTTCCAGGTCCTGGGCGCGGGCGGCAACGCGGCGCTGGGGATCCCGCCGGCGACCTCGATCGAGGAGCTGGTGGCGCGGATCAAGGGGCCCGAACACCTGAAGCCCACGTCGATGGTCGCCGCGCCGCTGATGCACGGCACCGGCCAGTTCTCGGCCTTCATCGCCTTCAACGCCGGCGGCACGGTGTGCACCCTGCCCTCGCGCAAGTTCAACGCCATCGAGCTGTGGAACGAGGTCGAGCGGCTGAAGGCCACCAACATCGTGATCGTGGGCCTGGCGTTCTCCACGCCGATGCTCGAGGCGCTCGACGCCAATCCCGGGAAGTGGGACCTCTCGAGCGTCCGGGCCATGAGCTCGTCGGGCTCGATGTGGAGCTACGAGAACAAGCGCGGGCTGCTGGGGCACATCCCGCAGGCGATGATCGCCGACAGCTTCGGCTCGTCCGAGGCCGTCGGACTGGGCGCCTCGGCGTCGGCCGCGGGTCAGGAGGCCCAGACGGCGGCGTTCATGCTGGGCCCGAACACCGGCGTGTTCCGCGAGGACGGAACCCGCGTGGAGCCCGGCTCGGGCGAGCGCGGGCTGGTGGCGGTCACGGGTTTCCTCCCGCTCGGCTACTACAAGGACGAAGAGAAGACCGCCAAGACGTTCAAGGTGATGGAAGGCGTCCGCTGGAGCGTCCCCGGCGACTGGGCCGAGGTGAACACAGACGGGACGCTGAAGCTGCTGGGCCGCGGCTCGGTCTGCATCAACACCGGTGGCGAGAAGGTCTTCCCCGAAGAGGTCGAGGAAGCGCTGAAGCGCCATGCGGCCGTGCGCGACGCGGTGGTCGTGGGCGTACCCGACCCTCGGTTCGGCGAGCGGATCTGCGCCGTGGTCGAGCCCGAGGCCGGCGCCTCGCCGACCCTGCCCGAACTCTCGGCCCACGTGCACGCGCAGCTTGCGGGCTACAAGGCGCCGCGCGAGCTTGTGGTGGTCGAGTCCATCGGACGCGCCCCCAACGGGAAGGTTGACTACAAGGCCGTGAAGGAACGGGCGCTGGCGGCCCTCGGCGTGAGCGCCTAGTCGAGTGGAGTCGACGGCGGGCCATGGACCCGCCGCGTCGTGGGGGAAGTCGGAAGCGTGACGGACAACGAGGAAGGCGCGTCGGCGTCCGGTGGACGCCGGTCGGGGGTGCTTCGGCGGCGCTGGATCATCATGATCGCCGGCCCGGTGCTGGTGCTGGCGGTGCTGGCCTACTTCGTGCTGACCGCAGGGCGATCCGAGACCACCGACGACGCCTACGTCCAGATCGCCAAGACCCCGGTGGCGCCCTCGATCCCCGGACGCGTGGTCGAGATCTACGTCAGGGAGAACCAGTCCGTGAAGCGCGGGCAGGTGCTGTTCCGCCTCGACCAGCGCGAGCTGCAGGCCCGCCTGGACCTGGCCGACGCCCAGCTGGCCGCGGCCCGCCTCGCCGTCGGCCAGGCGCGGGCGGCGTATGCCCGGGAGACGGCAGGGATCAGCGCCGCGCGCGAGAACCTGGCGTTCGCCCAGCGCGAGGTCGTGCGGCAGCGGCAGCTCAACGCCGCCGGCGCCGCGTCGGGCCAGGCGGTGGACCAGGCGATCCACGCGGCCAACCAGGCGCGCGACCAGCTGGCGATCGCCGAGCGCCAGGCGGCGCAGGCGCTGGCGGCCCTGGGCGGAGAGGCCGACATCGGCGACCGCGCACCCAGCGTCATGCAGGCCAAGGCGCAGCTGGAGCGGGCGCGGCTGGACCTGAGCCATGCGACCGTCGTCGCGCCCTCGGACGGCGTCGTGGCGCGCGTCGACCAGCTTCCCATCGGCGCCTACCTGAACGCCTCGCAGACCGCCTTCTGGCTCCTGTCGGGCCGGCCCTGGGTCGAAGCCAACTTCAAGGAAACCCAGATCGGCAAGATGCACGTCGGGCAGCCCGTGGAGATCGACATCGACGCCTATCCCGGCGGCCCCCTTAAGGGCCACGTAGCCAGCTTCCCGCCGGGGACCGGCGCGGCTTTCTCGGTGCTGCCGGCCCAGAACGCCACCGGCAACTGGGTGAAGGTCACGCAGCGCCTGCCCGTGCGCATCGAGTTCGACAGGCCGCCGCCCGAGCGCGCGGCGCGCGCCGGGCTGTCCGCCGTGGTCAAGGTGGACCTGACCGCGCCCGGGCGCGGGCGGTAGCGGCGGTGGCGGCCCGCCTCGCTTCCCTGGCGCCGCTGGCCGCGCTCGCGATCGCGCTCGCCGGCTGCACGACCGTCGGGCCCGATTTCAAGCCCCCCGCCCCGCCCACGGGCGCGGCCGACTATGCGATGGCGGGGGAAACGAGGGCGGCCATCGTGCGCCTGGACCCGGACGCCCGGACGGCCGGCCCCTGGTGGGCCGCCTTCCGTTCCGAGGCGCTGGACCGGACGGTGCGGATGGCCCTGGCCGAAAGCCCCGACGTGGCGGCGGCGCAGGCGACGCTGGAGCGCTACCAGGCCGAGGCCCTCGAGGCAGGGGCGGAACTGGGCCCGCAGCTCGAGGCCACCGCCAACGTCCAGCGGCAGAAGTTCAACTCGCGCGCGTTCGGCTTCCGCCGCTCGGCGGACGGGACGCCTTCGCCGTTCTCGGGGAGCCGGGTGTTCAACCTCTTCTCGGTGGGGGGCCGGGTCAGCTACGACCTCGACCTGTTCGGCGGCGGCCGGCGGCGGGTGGAAGAGGCGCGCGCCCGCGTGGACCAGGCCGCCCGCGAGGCCGACGCGGCCTACCTCGCCCTGTCCGGCAACGTGGCCCTGCAGGCCTTCCGCGTGGCGGAGCTCCGGGGGCAGATCCAGGCGCTGGAGACGATCGTCGAGGACGACCGCATCCTGCTCGGCCTGGCCCGCAAGGCGCTGGACATCGGCGGCATCCCGCGCACGACGCTGACCGGGATCGAAGCCCAGCTGGCCGAGGACGAGGCCGCCCTGCCCCCGCTGCGGCGCCAGTACGATGCGGCCCGGCACCAGCTGGCCCTCCTGGTGGGCCGCTCGCCCGCCGACTGGACGCCGCCGGACTTCGACCTGGGGGCGTTCGTCGTCCCGGCCCAGGTTCCCGTGAGCCTGCCGTCCGATCTCGTGCGCCGCCGCCCCGACATCCTCGCCGCCGAAGCCGAGGCCCACGCCGCAACGGCCGCCATCGGCGCGCGCATGGCCGAGCAGTACCCGAGCCTTCGACTCTCGGCCAACGGGGCGCTGTCCGGCCTCTCGCCCGACGAGGTCTTCGACACCCAGTCCACCGGCTACACCCTGCTGAGCGGGCTGACCGCGCCGCTGTTCGACGGCGGCGCCCGGAAGGCCCGCACCCGGGCCGCGGAGGCCGAGGCGAAGCTGGCCGTCGCCAACTATCGCCGGACCGTCCTGAAGGCGTTCCGCGAGGTCTCCGACGCCATGGCGGCGCTGCGGACCGACGAGGAGGAAGTCGCGACCCTCACGCGGGCCGTGGCGCACAGCCAGAGGGTCGCGGACGACACGCTGGCCGCGGCGCAGCTCGGCGCGCGCACCGCCGCCGACGTGGTCCAGTCCCGGCGGCAGCTGAGCTTCGACCGGCGGCGGCTCGCCGAGGCCCGCGGCCGGCAGCTCGCCGACCTCGTCGCGCTCTATGCCGCCTCGGCGGCCGACTGGCGCACGGCCCAGGCTTCGGGAGACGCCGATGGCGGCCGCACAGGACGTTAGGAACCGGGTCCCGATCACCGGCGCGCTGATGCTGGCGACGCTGATGAACACCCTGGATTCGACGATCGCCAACGTGGCGCTGCCCCACATGCAGGGCAGCCTCTCGGCGTCGCCCGAGCAGATCACCTGGGTCCTGACGTCCTACATCCTGGCGACGGCGGTGGCGACGCCGCTGGCCGGCTGGCTGGCCCAGAAGATCGGGCGCAAGACCATGCTGGTCTATTCGATCGTGGGCTTCACCGTGGCCTCGATGCTCTGCGGCATGGCGCAGACGGTCGACCAGATGGTGGCGTTCCGCGTGCTCCAGGGCCTAGCCGGCGCGGGCCTGATGCCCCTCTCCCAGTCGGTGATGCTCGACATCTTCCCGATGGCGATGATCCCGCGGGTGATGAGCATCTGGAGCGCGGCGGTCATCATGGGGCCCATCATCGGCCCCAGCCTGGGCGGCTGGATCACCGAGAACATGGACTGGCGGTGGGTGTTCTTCATCAACCTGCCGATCGGCATCCTGGCCTGGCTGGGCGTCCAGAACTTCATGGCCCGGGACCGTGGGGGACGCGAGCGCCCCTTCGACTTCATCGGCTTCGGCGGGCTCATCGCCTTCATCGTCGGGCTGCAGATGATGCTCGACCGCGGCCCGCAGAAGGACTGGATGGAGTCGATGGAGATCTGGTTCTACGTGGCGGTCAGCGTCGCGGGGCTCTGGGTCTTCGTCGTGCAGACCGCGACCGGCAAGCACCCCTTCTTCCACCGGGACCTGGCCAAGGACCGGAACTTCATCGGGACCACGATCTTCAGCTTCTTCACGGGCGTGCTGCTGTTCTCCACCAGCGCGCTCCTGCCGTCCTTCATGCAGAACCTGCTGGGCTACTCCGCCATGCACGCGGGCGTGGTCAGCATGCCACGCGGGATCGGTTCGCTGATCGCCTTCCTGCTCGTGCCGTGGTTCGTCGTCCGCTTCGGCGCGCGCACGTCGCTGGTGATCGGCCTCGTCCTGAACATCGTGGCGCTATGGATGATGGGCGGGTTCAACCTGCAGATGACGTCGACCCCCTTCATCGTCAGCGGGTTCATCCAGGGCTTCGGCACCGGGCTGCTCTTCTCCCCCCTCAGCACCCTCGCCTATGCGACGCTCGACCCCGTCCACCGGATCGAGGGCACGATCGTTCAGACCATGGGCCGCAGCATCGGCTCCAGCGTCGGCATCTCGGTGGTGCAGGCCATGGTCATCCGCGACGCGGCCGCCGTGCACAGCCACCTGGCCGGACGGATGGACCCGTCGAGCCCCGTCCTGCAGGGCGTGCTGCCGCCGCTCATGAGCCTGCAGTCGCTGCCGGGCCTGTCGGTTCTCAACGGCGAAGTGACGCGGCAGTCGTCGATGCTGGGGTACGTCAACATCTTCAGCTGGATGGCGCTGGCCACCTGCGTGCTGCTGCCGCTCGTGCTCATGCTGCGCAGGGCGGCGCCGATCATGCGGGAGCCGGGCTCCGCGGCGCACGCCGACTAGGGTGACCTGGGCCGGGGCTGCCTCGAGAGGCGGGCCATGAGCAGCGCGGCGCGCTTGGCCTGGACCGGCAGGCTCCTGAGGTCGGCGGTCTCGCCCGGGGCGTGGCTGCCCTCCCCCGCCATCCCCAGCCCGACCAGCCCGTCGATGAAGGCGACGAACGAGATGTCGCCCGCGCCCCGGCCGGCGGGATCGCCTTCCGGCATCGCGGGGAGCCCGAGGCTGGCGTTGACGCGATTGAGCTCGGCGAGCAGCGCCCGGTTGCCCTCGGTGGGCGCCATGGGCGGGTAGCTGTCGTCCGAGAATTCGAGCGTCGCCGTGGCCTTGTCGAGGTGCTGCGCCACGATCGCCTGCATGCGGGCGCGCACGCGGGCCTCCTGTTCCGGCGACAGGGTGCGGATGTCGCCGCGCGCGATGGCCTCGGCGGCGATGACATTGGGCTTGCCGCTGGCCTGTCCGCCCGTGTCGTCGGCGTTGAGGGCCGCGGACGTCCCCCCGACGACGAGACCGACGTTGTAGGTCAGGTTCGGCTCGGGCAGCTCGCGGCGGAAGGCGTCGAGGATGCGGGTGAGCTCGTAGATGGCTCCGCAGCCCGCTTGCCCCTTGCAGACGCCTGAGGAATGGCCGGACGGCGCGGCGGCGCGGAGGGTCCAGGACGTCGAGGAGCGGCGCGCGATCGAGCCGACGTCCCGGCCGCCGATCCGCGACAGGCCCTCGAAGTCGAGCGCCACGTCGCTGTTGCGCCCGGCTTCGATCAGATCGGCGCGGGCGACGGACAGGGGCTCGCCGGGCTTCTCCTCGTCGCCCGTGAGGACCACCGTGATGTCCGCGGCCTTCAGGGCGCCGGCGGCGTGCATCGCCCGCAGGGCTGCGACGATGATCACGTCGCCGCCCTTCATGTCGCCCACGCCCGGCCCTTCGGCCGTGTCGCCGGTGACCCTCCAGCCCTGGAACGGACTGTCCGGTTCGAAGACGGTGTCGAGGTGGCCGATGAGCAGCAGGCGCTTGCCCCTGCCGTCACCCTTGTGGGTGGCGATGAGGTGTCCGGCCCGGCCGGTCCGGGTCATGGGAACCCAGCGCACGGTGAAGCCCAGCTGCTCGAACTCGGGGCGCAGCATTTCGCCGACGCGCTGCACGCCGGGCAGGTTCATGGTCCCCGAGTTCACCTTCACCAGGGACTCGAGGAGCTTGAGGTGGCGTCCCTGCTCCGCATCGACGACGGCGATCATGCGCGCCTCGGCCGGCGTCAGCCGAGGCGCAGCCTGAGCCGACGCCGCGGCCGGCGACGCCGCGGCGAGGATGAAGAGGAACCGGAGAAGAAGAGGCATGCGCCTCTCTTAGCCCGGCTGGCTCCGCAGACTACGGACGAATTCGACCAGGGCGGAACGCGACACGCCGCGCGGCAGTCCTGCATAGGCCTTCAGCAGTTCCAGGGCGCCTGGCTCAGCCAGGAGAGCGGCGACTTCGTCGACCGCGCCACTGTTGGCCGAGGCTTCCCCGAACATCTCGGCCACCGGCACGCCAAGGGTCTTGGCGATGCGCGTGAGCATGGAAGCGCTGACGCGGTTGGCTCCGCGTTCGTACTTCTGGATCTGCTGGAAGGTCACGCCGGCGGCTTCCGCCAGCGCCTGCTGCGACAGCCCACGCACCTTGCGCAGCAGCCGGATGCGTGCGCCGACGGCGACGTCTACCGGATCTGCAGCCGCTTCAGGTTTGTTGGCCATGGGTCTTTCGGGTCTCCTTGGGGGGCTTGCTATCGGGCGCGGCTAGCGGGACCGTCTGCGGGGGGAACGGCTTCTTCCTGGCAGACCGCGTTGTCCGAAATGAAGTAGCAGCTCTCTGCGATCGCGATGCCGACAGCCCTTCTCAACGGGCCGAAAGCAGGGACGTCGCGCTCAAGCTGGATCAGTTCTTCCTCATAGGGGATCAGGAGTTCGACAAGGTTCTGGGCGAGACGTTTGCCGTGCTCCGAATCCATGGGTTCCCCTTTTTTTGGAAAGTCGAACATCGATCGGGCGAATGCAAGCAACCCCAGCGCGCGGCTGGCATAACAGCGCTCATCCGTCGCAGGTTGCGCGGAACCCCTCGCGGCAGAGGGGGTTAGTCGCCTCCGATGGGCCGGCCCCGACGCCATGAAGGATCCGCCAGGATGGGCACGATCGTCGACTTCGACGAGGTGCTGCTCGACGCGTGCCCGCCGCACGCGCGCGCCGACCTGATGGCGGAGGCGCAGATGCTGGCCAGCGTCTTCGCGCCCGGACGGCCGCCCTCGGCGCTGGAACAGCTCGCAAGCCAGCTTTCCGGCGGCCACCGCGACGGCGAGATGAGCCGCTCGCACGCCTATCGCCTCGCCGCCGCCCTCAGGCGGATCGCCCGCGCGTCCGACACCGACCACTGATCGCTGTATCGGCCGTGTGGCGGGGGCCGGCCGAGGGAGCGACAGGCTCTGCGACTCCGGCCGCCCCGGACGGACAGGGCTGGAATCGTCCTGACGCGGAACCGGCGCAGGGCGCTGCCGTTCCTCAGCCCGATGTCCCAAGCCTATGACGCCTCCGCCTTCGAGCCCCCGCCGGACGCCGAGGCGTTCTATGCCGAGAGCCTCCGCCTCCTGACGGAGTCGGGCATCGGCTTCCTGCTGTCCGGGACCTACGCGGTCTGCGCCTACACGGGGATCGTCCGGCCGACCAAGGACCTGGACGTCTTCTGCAAGGCCGGCGACTTCCCGAAGATCCTCGCCTACTTCCAGGCCCGCGGCTACCGCACCGAGGTCGAGGATGAGCGCTGGATCGCCAAGGTCTGGCAGGACAACCGATTCTTCGACGTCATCTTCGCCATGTCGAACGGCGCCGCGCCGGTGACGGACGCCTGGTTCGAGGACAACGACACCATCGAGGTCTACGGCGCCACGGCGAGGATCACGTCGCCGACCGAACTCGTGGTCTCCAAGATGTTCATCCAGGATCGCTATCGCTACGACGGCGCCGACGTCGCGCATGTCATCCTGCGCCAGCACGACCGCATCGACTGGAAGCGGCTGCTTGCGTACATGGAGCCGTACTGGGAGGTGCTGCTGATCCACCTCCTGAACTTCCGCTTCATCTATCCCACCGAGCGGAACGTCATCCCTGCCTGGGTGATGACGGAACTGACCGAGCGCCTGTCGGCGCAGATCGAACTGCCGCCGGCCCGGATCAAGGTGTGCCGCGGACGGATGTTCAGCCCCCGGGACTACCTCGTCGACATCACGGACTTCGGCTTCGCCGACGTGGTGGGCAAGGGCTTGGAGGAACGGCATGAACCCATCGCCTGAGCCGGGCGCGGCTGCAGCGCGGCCGCTGAGGCTGGCCGCCATCGGCGACCTGCACGTGGGCGAGGACATGCGCCAGCCGTACCGGGACCTCTTCGCGCGGATCGCGCAGGAGGCCGACGTGCTCGCCCTCTGCGGCGACCTGACGAACTTCGGGAAGACGCCGGAGGCCGAGATCCTGGCCGAGGACCTGCGCGTCTGCACCATCCCCGTGGTGGGGGTGCTGGGCAACCACGACTACGAGTGCGGCCAGCCCGGCGAGGTGGCGCGCATCCTCCACGACGCCGGGATGCATGTGCTGGACGGCGAGGCCTTCGAGATCGGAGGCGTAGGCTTCGCCGGCTGCAAGGGGTTCATCGGCGGCTACGGGCGCCACATGCTCTCCGCGTTCGGCGAGCCCGAGATCAAGGCGTTCGTGCAGGCCTCGGTGGACGAGAATCTCAAGCTCGAGACCTCGCTGCGCATGCTGCGCACCGAGCGCATCGTCGTCGTCACCCACTACGCCCCGGTGCAGGCGACGGTGGAGGGCGAGCCGCCCGAGATCTTCGCCTTCCTGGGCAGCACGCGCATGGGCGAGACGATCGACCGGTTCGAGGGCGTCCGCTGCGCGCTCCACGGCCACGCCCACCGCGGGGCGTACGAGGGCCGGACCCCCGGCGGGGTGCCTGTCTACAATGTCGCGCGGCCGGTGCTGAACCGGGACCTGGGCGTCGAGTACGCGCTCATCGAGGTCTAGGCCGGCGCTGACCCCCAGGCGCAAAAAAAAGGCCGCGCCCGGGGGCGCGGCCAGTTCATAGGGAGGAAACGCCCAAAAGGGCAGGACCTTTGTGCGCCGATGTTGCACTGCACGCAAGCGGAAATTTCTTGCAAGGGTGAAATCAGCGCCGCCGCAGTCTATACAATTGATTTTATGATGCTTTGTTGCGCGACGCATAACGATGTTGCGGCGCGGCAAGCCTGGGCTACGCCCTCCGCCGCACGATTTCCGTGAGACCTGCCGCACACCACGCGTAGAGCCGCGCGCGGACGGCGGCGAGATCCGTGGACCGGCACAGGCCGTCCGAGAGCTGGTCGATGCGTCCGGTCTCGGAGAGCGTCAGCATCATCGCGCCGCTGAGAAACTGGTAGCCCCAGTAGAGATCGCGCCGCTCGGCCCCCGGACAGGCCGCCTCGAGGGTGTCGATCAGCTGGCGCACCACCGGATCGAAGAACCGGTGCATCGTCTCGCCGCCCCAGGCGGGCGTGTTGTTCACCAGCGCGACCAGCCGGAAGTAGTTCTTCCAGCCCTCGTCGTTGGTCGAGGCGAGCTCGACGAGCGGGTCGATGAAGGCCTCGATCACGCCTTCGAGCGTCATGCGGCCGGCGTGGGCGGCCGCATAGGCCGCGATCGCCTCGACGCGGATCTCGTTCAGGATCTGGGCACGCCGCGCGAAGACGCTGTCGAACAGCTCGCGCTTGGCGCCGAAGTAGTAGTGGATCAGCGCGGTGTCGACGCCCGCCTCGCCCGCCACCTGCCGGACGGTGACGCCGTAGAAGCCGTGGCGGGAGAAGAGGGACTCCGCGGCGTCAAGTATGGCCTGGCGCAGGTCCGGCCCCTGCCCCTTGGGCCTGCGGCCCCGCACCGCGCCCCCGGTCTGTCCACCCGCTCGAACCATGGCCCTCGCTATCACCGTTTTCCGCCTGTTGGCAGCTTCCGACGGCCGATCCCGGCCGAAGGCGCGCAGGCGATGGACGCGCTGACCTGTTGCCGTCGGCGTGCCCCCATGGCGGACCCGCTTCAGGCGAGCCTCAGTTCCCGAAGATCCAGTTGCCGGTCAGGCTGGACAGGGCGACGCCGACCAGGATCATCTGGCCGCCCCCCGTCATGCTGATGACGGTGTCGGAGCCCACCTGGGACAGGCTGTACTGGGTTCCGGGATCCAGCATCACGCGGTCGCCCTGGGCGAGGCTGAAGTCCATAACACGGTCGACGCCGGCGTCGCCGAAGGTGTGGAAGATGTCCGCCCCCTCGCCGCCGGTGACCGTGTCGCTGTCCTTGTCCCCCGACAGGTAGTCGTCCCCGGCGCCGCCCTGCAGCACGTCGTCCTGCTGGCCGCCGCGGATCGTGTCGGCGCCCGCCCCGCCCTCGCAGGTGTCGGCGCCCAGGTTGCCGTAGACCAGGTCCGCGCC
This sequence comes from Phenylobacterium sp., assembly GCF_016793225.1. Lineage (GTDB taxonomy): Bacteria > Pseudomonadota > Alphaproteobacteria > Caulobacterales > Caulobacteraceae > Phenylobacterium. The sequence continues at coordinate 14,657 of NZ_JAEUMN010000026.1, read as the reverse complement.
ATCGTCTCCCGAGAGGCGGTCGTTGTCCTTGCCGCCCACGACCCAGTCGTCGCCGCCCCCGCCGGAACCCGTGTCCTCGCCCACGTTCCCGTTGATGTCGTCGAAGTTCGCGCCGCCGAGCAGGCTGTCGGCCCCGTCGTCGCCGCGCAGGTAGTTCGCGCCGTCGCGGCCGTTGACCGTGTCCGCGCCGCCCCCGCCGAACAGGCGGTTCGCGCCGCCGTCGCCGATGATGTTGTCGGCGTACGCCGTGCCCACGATGTTCTCGACGTCGAGCATCTCCTCGATCGCGCCGCTGATCGAGCGCGGGGCGTTGATGGTGACGTCGATGCCTTCCAGCTCGCCCGAAAAGTCCACGGTGTCGATTCCGGAGGCGCCCCAGATGAGGTCGTTGCCGCCGCCCGGAATCAGCCAGTCGTCGCCGCTCCAGCCCTCGAGGTAGTCCGCGCCCTCGCCGCCCGACAGCGTGTCCGCGCCGGTGTCGCCAAAGAGCCCGTCGTCGGACGCGCCGCCGACGATGGAGTCCGCGCCCCCCTCGCCCATGAGAAGGTCCGGCAGCGCCCCGCCGACCAGGGTGTCCACGTTCAAGTCGCCGAACATCACCACCGACTCGATGCCGGTATAGGTCCCGCCGCCCGCCGTCAGGCTCGCGTAGGTCAGGACCGCGCTGGCGGAGGACAGCGGCACGAGCCAGAGCTGGTCGGCCCCCTCGCCGCCATCGACGGTGCTGCGACCGTCGACCACGATGATGACGTCGTTGCCGGACCCGCCGAACAGACGGTTCGCGCCCGAGCCGCCGTGCAGCGTGTCGCCCCCCTCGTCGCCGGTGATGGTGTCGGCGCCCGCCAGGCCCCACAGGTCGTCGGCGCCCTCGCCGCCCGCCAGGCTGTCGTCGCCGGGATCGCCGTCGAGCACGTCGTTGCCGGCCGCTCCGGCGAGGGTGTCGGCGTCGTCGCCGCCGGCCATGGTGTCGGCGCCGTCTCCGCCGTCCAGCACGTCGGCGCCGCCGCGCGCCATGACGTAGTCGTCTCCTGCCCCCGCGGTGATCCGGTCCGCCACGGCCACGCCGGCGAGGGTGTCGTTCGCGGGGCCGCCTGCCAGGGTGAGGATGTAGGCTGCGGAGTCCCAGCTCCAGCTGGTCGCCTGGGTCCCATCCGTGGCGGGGCCGCCGTAGAGGTGCTGGACCGCCAGGATGTCGAGCGAACCCAGGGCCGCGGCGGGGCCGCCCGCCGGATTGTACGTCATCACGGTGTGCGCGATGTCGTCGACCGACGCGTCGAGCGTCGTCTGGCCTTCGAACGGATGCTTGAGCCCGATGGCGTGGCCGATCTCGTGCACCAGGGTGTCGAAGGTCGCCTGGCCCAGGTCGATGAAGATGTCGCCGCCGAAGTGGTCCTCGAAGGCGCCTTCGGGATCGTCGAAGACGAACGGATTGAACGCGAAGGCGGCGCTGTCCTCGATGTCTTCCGGCCCCAGCCGGAAGTCGTAGACGCCGAAGCGGATGTCGCCACGCCCGGCCGGGACCTCGAGGAAGGTGAGCCCGCTGGCGTCGCCCCAGGCCTTCAGGGCCTGCCGCGCCACATCCTGCTCGGCGGCGGTCAGCGGCTGGAAGCTCCCCAGGAAGGCGCTCGGAAAGGCCAGGGCGTAGTCGGGATGGGGCGCCGCATCGAAGGAGTAGGTCACGAACGTCGGCCGTCCGCTGACCCCGATGCCGTTCCAGGAGAGGCCGGACAGCAGAGCGTCGAATGTCGTTACGCTCGGCAAGCGCCCCCCCCCATCGGCAAGGGCCGCGCGCCTTCTTGTCGCCCGTCTCCCCCCTGGGTCCGGACTACAGCTTCAACGCTTCAGCTTGGCAAGCGCGCTCGCCGGTTGAGCGAGCGCGCCTCTCCGATCCTCAGGCCGTCACCATCACGCGGCGGGCGTCGCGCTGAAGGACCTCCTCGGCCTGGCGCATGATGTTCGCCACCAGTTCCTTGCAGGTCGGGATGTCGTGGATCAGGCCCTGGCTCTGGCCCACGGTCCAGATGCCGCCGTCGGTGTCGCCCTCACCCAGCACGTTCTTGCGGCCCCGCACGCCGGCCACCAGGTGGCGCACGTCCTCGATGGTCTTCGTGGGGTCCTGCTGGATCTTGACCACCTCTTCCGAGATGGCGTTGCGCGCGACGCGGCTGGTGTTGCGCAGCGTGCGGTTGGTCAGCAGCGTGTCGCGCTCGGAATTCTCCACGATCTTGCGCTTCACGTTCTCGTGGATGTCGCACTCCTGGGTGGCCATGAAGCGCGTGCCCATGTTCACGCCGTCGGCGCCGAGCGCCAGCGCCGCCGCCAGGCTGCGGCCGTCCGCCATGCCGCCCGAGGCGATGATCGGCACGTTCACCGCATCGGCCGTCGCCGGCAGCAGCACGATCAGACCGATGTCGTCCTCGCCCGGGTGGCCGGCGCACTCGAAGCCGTCGATCGAGATCACGTCGCAGCCGTGCTTCACCGCCGACACCGAGTGCCGCACGGAGGTGCACTTGTGGATCACCTTGACGCCGGCCTCCTTGAAGGCGGGCAGATGGTCGACCGGCGCGCGGCCGGCGGTCTCGACGATCTTCACGCCGCTCTCGATGATCGCCTGCCGGTACTCGTCGTAGGGGATGGGGTTCAGCGACGGCAGCAGCGTCAGGTTCACCCCGAACGGCTTGTCGGTGAGGTCGCGGCAGCGCTGGATCTCCTTGTGGAGCTCCTCGGCCGACTGAGAATGGTGGGCGGTGATGAACCCGAGCGCGCCGGCGTTGGCGACGGCCGCCACGAGCGGCGCATATCCGACGCCCGTCATGCCGCCCATGACGAGCGGGGTCTCGATGCCGAACATCTCGGTGATGCGGGTTTTGATCATGGCCTTCTCCCCTTCGCCGCCTCTGGCGCGCGGTCGGTCAAACACACGTTAGACTCCGGGACGCAAGCTGCAAGGGTGACGCTGGGCAAGGCAAGGGGTCCCGAACGGACGGGCCGTCGTCTCTCGAGAGCGAGGGGATCTGCGATGGTACCGCCCCCCCGGATCGAACGGGGGACCTCCAGAGCCACAATCTGGCGCTCTAACCAACTGAGCTAGGGCGGCGCGTCATCGCGAGCGCGCTGTAATAGTCGGCGGGGGCGGTCCGATCAAGCGGGCTCGGAGCCGCCGCGCGCGGGATCGCGCACAGGGTCGCCGCGGGCAAAGAAAAAGCCCCGGCCGCGCATGGCGGCCGGGGCCCTTGTGTCGTCGATCCTTGCGGATCAGCCCTTCGGTAGAACGAAGCGGATCGGGATCCGCACCGTGCCGCCGCTGACGGGCTGGCCGTCCTTGGTCTGCGGCCGCATCTTGAAGAGCCTGGACATCTTCATCGCAGCGTCGCCGAAGCCCATGTCGGAGGGGTTCTCCGAGACGATGGAGCAGCCTTCCAGCGTTCCGCGGGCGGTCACCTGGCAGCTCAGCGAGGCCGAGCCTTCCACTTCCATCCGCTGCGCGCGGTCCGGATAGTACCGGGCCACGTCCTCACCGGTCGGGCGGCGAAGCCAGTCCGGGTTGGTGATCACCGAAGGACGCGGCGGTTCCGGCGGCGGCGCGGCCGGCGGACGCGGCTCTTCGATCCGACGCTCGACCGGCGGAACCGGCAGCGGCGGGATCGAGGGCAGGTCCGGCACGGCCACCGGCGGACGCGGCTGCAGCTTCGGCGGCGGCGGCGGCGGGGTGTTCGGCGGCGGCGGAGGCGGAGGCGGCGGCGGAGGCGGCGGGACGGGCTTGATGAGAGCCACGTCCGTCACCTCGTCCGAGTACTCCTTGTACTTCGGCTCGAACCGCGACTTCCAGAGATAGACCCCGAGCGCGCCATGGACCACGACGGCCCCGACGAGCGCGATGATCATCCCGGGCCGGCGCTTCGGCTTCGGATCGTCGAACGGGTTGTGCCGGGTGAGGGCTTCGTGGTGAGCGTCAGTCATGGGTCACCACCTACTTGTCTTCACCGACGAGGGCCACGCTGTAGAAATTGTTGTCCTGCAGCATGTTCATGACGCCCATGAAATCGCCGTACAGCACGTCCTTGTCCGCCCGGATGAAGATGCGTTCCTTCTCAGGATTACGCGTGTTCCCCAGGTTCTTTCGAAGGTCGTCCCCCAGCGTCGCCAGATCCGTCCGGAAGTCCTGGATGAAGATGCTGCCGTTCGGCTGGATCGAGATGTAGACCGGCTTCGGAGGATTGGTGCCCGGCGGGGCGACCGCAGGCGGGAGCTGGACCTTGACGGTCACGCTCGCCAGCGGCGCCGCCACCATGAAGATGATCAGAAGCACGAGCATCACATCCACGAAGGGCGTGACGTTGATCTCGGAGTTCTGCTGCTCCTCGTAGCGCCCGCCCCCTCCACTCGAGAGTTTGGCGGCCATCTAGATTACGCCCCCTTGTCGAGCTGCCGGGAGATCGCGTTCATCAGCTCGGCCACGAACCCTTCCGACCGCGCGCCGTAGGCGGAAATGCGGGTCTGGAAGTAGTTGTAGAAGATAACCGAGGGGATGGCGGCGAACAGGCCGAGACCGGTGGCGAGCAGCGCTTCGGCGATGCCGGGCGCCACGACGGCCAGGTTGGTCGTGTTGGTGTTCGCGATGCCGATGAACGAGTTCATGATCCCGTAGACGGTGCCGAACAGGCCGATGAACGGACCGTTGGAGCCGACCGAGGCCAGGTACTGCATGCCGCCCGAGAGGCGACGGGCCAGCGAGGCCTGGACCGCGCTCACCGCGTGTTCCGCACGGCCCATGGTGGTGTCGCGGTGCTCGCCGGCGATGGAGAGGCCGGCCTGCTTGGACAGCTCGATCTCCTGGGCGGCCGCCGCGGCCATGTCGGCCAGCGGGTTGCCGTCATACTCCTCGGAGAGCGCGATCCGGCTCATGTCCGTGATCGACTTGGCGCCCCGGAAGCTCTCGACGAAGCCGTCGGACTGACGGTTCAGCGAGCGGAACTCGAGGATCTTGGTGACGAGGATCGTCCAGCTCAGCACCGAGGCGAGAGCGAGGCCGATCATGATCACCTTAACCACGGGGTCGGCGTCCATGAACATGGTGCCGACGTTCAGCTTGCCCGCGTTCTTCATGGTCGGCGGATCGGCCGTTTCGGCGGCGGGCGCGGCAGGCGCGGCGGCCGGAGCAGCAGCGGCGGCGGCGTCGGCAGGAGCCGCGGCGGCCGCATCTGCAGCCGGGGCGGCCGGGGCGGCGGCGTCCTGAGCGAACGCCGGCGCGCTCACGCTCAGCGCCACGGCGCCGAGGAGAGCGGAGAAGGTCATCTTCAGTTTGTTGTCGAGCATCTGTCGCCAGTTCCTGGTTGGTCTAGCACGATTGGCCGGAGGGTCGTCGCGCGAGAGCGTCTCCACCCTAGTTAAAACAAAGCCCGGCGCCCAAACCACTCGCGCGGCCAGAACGCCAGAGGCGCTATCGCTGCGCCCGACCCGGAACGCGGGACCCCGACTTGCGCAGGGATTGGCGTTGGGCGGACGGCCTTGAACTCCTGCGGGAGGAACCCAAAGTCTTACCGCTTTGTAAGACAAGCGGACCGACCCTTTGGCAACCCCATATCGAAGCGTCAAGGGGCAGAAGCTTTCCCGCGGCCGTCATTTTTCTGACGCTTCGGCACGAATTGTGCGCTGCACACAGGACTTCGTTGGAAGAGCGCTCGAAAGGCGACCGCTCGTCGCGAACTGATGCTGCGACGCAGCAATCTTTTGGAACACAGATTGCTCAAATGACAGGCGTTCCGCGGCCGGCTCGGCCGCCGCCGGACCTGCCATCGCAGCCCTCGCGGCGCGGGCTCAAGCCCGTCCGGGATGGTGGGGCCGCCTCGACGAGGGCGCCCGGCGGCGCAATGATGAGGAACCGTGGGAGATGGTGCCTGGGGGCGGATTCGAACCACCGACACGCGGATTTTCAATCCGCTGCTCTACCAACTGAGCTACCCAGGCCCGGGGTCCGCCCGCGCGGGAGGCGTGTCTATAGAAGAGCCGCTTTTGGAAGTCCAGCGACGCGGAGACAGGAATTTCGAGGGCTATTCGTCGGCCGCGTCGCGGTCGGGCAGGCCCTCGTCCTCCTCGGCCGGGATGGCGTAGCTTCCCGACAGCCAGCGCTGCAGGTCGACGTCGGCGCAGCGGCGCGAGCAGAACGGCCGGTAGGCCGGATCCGGCGGCTTGCCGCAGGTCGGACACCTCGCCCCGCTCATGAGCGCGCCACGTCGAACCGCTCCCGCGGGTGCGCGGGATCGGGGCGCAGGTCGAAGCGGGCGCCGAAGCGGTCTGCGAGGGCCCGGATCAGGGGGGTCGCGGCGGCGGCCACGTCGGGCGCGCAGGCCGCGGCGAGGCGCGCGCCGGGCTGGGCGGCCGCCTCGTCCTCCAGGCGCCGCACGAGGCGTTGGGCGAGCGTGCGGTCGGTGAGCGCGCCGCGCGCGTCGGCCAGGCGCTCCGAGAGCGGCCGCGTCCGGCGGGGAATCGAGATCTCCATGGTCCCGAACCGTCCCACGGGTCCGATCGCCACCCCCGGATTGTCAGGTCCGAACGCCTGCCGGGCGGCCGCCATCAGGGCGGCGCCGTCGTGGCCGCGGCCCACCAGGTCCACGATCACCAGCCCCCCGAGGCTCTTGAGGCGCAGCAGGCGCGCGGCCTCGGACAGCGCCGCGAGGTTGCCGGCCCGGGCGGCCCGCTTGGCGTCGGCGCCCTTCCGCTCGCCGAGGTCCACATCGATGGCCGTCAGCGCCCGCGTGGGCTCGATGGCCACGGAACCGCCCCCCGGCAGCGGGAACACGGCTTCCAGGGCCTCGGCCTCGGCCTCGTCGGCGGCGGCGCGCGCGGCACGGCCCTCCACCAGGGCGGCGTCGCGGACCAGCGTGGTCAGGATGTCGCCGACGTCCGGCGGCGGCTGCAGCAGGCGCGGCGCGCCCTCCCCCGCCCCGATCAGCCGCGCGGTCGCGAGCTTGCCCGCGCGCGGCTCGCCGCGGATGTCGACCTCCACCGCCGCGCCGCGGACCGGCCGCTGATCGGGCTTGAACGGCAGGATCGCCTTCTGGCCGCCGCCCAGGTCGAGGAACGCCGTGGCGAGCGCGGGCTCCACGTTCTCGACGCGCGCGACGAGGCGTGCGCCGAGCTGCAGCCGGGGATCGTCGTCGTCCCGCCGCAGGATCAGGCGCTCGGGACGACCGTCGAGCGTCACGACGCCGCGCGTTTCGCCGACGCTCCTGTCGAGGAAGATGCGGCGGGCGCTCATGAGCGGCGGAACCCCAGGCCCTCGAGCAGGCTCGCCGTCTCGTAGAGGGGCAGTCCCACGACGCCCGAGTAGGAGCCCTGGAGGGCGATGACCATCGCGCCGGCGCGACCCTGGATGGCGTAGCCGCCGGCCTTCCCAACGCCCTCCCCGCTCGCGAGGTAGGCCTCGACGTCCGAGGCGCTCAGCCGCTTGAAGTGGACCCGGGTCTCCACCAGCCGTCGCGCCGTCCGCCCGCCCGGCGCGCACACCGCCACCCCGGTGAGCACGCGGTGCGCGCGGCCGGAGAGCAGTTGCAGGCAGGACCTCACCTGCGCGTCGTCCTCGGCCTTGGGCAACACGCGACGGCCGACGGCGACCACGGTGTCGGCGGCCAGCACATGGGCGTCCGGCCAACGGGCGGCCACCAGCGACGCCTTGGCGCACGCGAGCCGCAGCGCAAGCTGGCGCGGGGTCTCGTCGGGTTGTGGGGATTCGTCGAGCTCCGCCGCGTCCACGGCGTCTGGAACCACGCCGATCTGACGGAGAAGGTCGAGCCGCCGGGGACTCGCGGAAGCCAGGACGAGGCGCTGCTGCGCGGGCAAGTCTCGCGCCTCGGTCTCGTCAGCGGACGCGGAAGGTGATGCGGCCCTTGGTGAGGTCGTAGGGCGTCATCTCCACGAGCACCTTGTCGCCGGCCGACACCCGGATGCGATTCTTGCGCATCTTGCCCGCCGTATGGGCGATGATCTCGTGGTCGTTCTCGAGCTTCACCCGGAACGTCGCGTTCGGCAGCACTTCGCTGACCGTACCCGGAAACTCGAGCAGTTCTTCCTTCGCCATGCGGCTCCTTGGTCCTTCCTCGACTTCACATACGACGACGGCTCGCGCCGTCTGGCTGCGAGCCGCAATCTGCGACGCCGAATATAGCGCATCGGAGGGGGGCAGGTCGATACGGCGCGGCCTCAGCCGCCAAACCGCTCCCGAATGCGGGCCGCGAGCCCGTCGCGGACCTGCCGATACGCCTCCAGCCGGTGCTCGCGGGAGCCCTCCACGAGCGTCGGATCCATCGTGGGCCAGTACTCGATCTCGGCGTCGCGGCCGCGGGCGATCTCGATGGCGCGGTGCTGCGCTTCGGGAGTCAGCGAAATGACCAGGTCGAAGGAATCGTCCTCGAGGTCGTCGAAGACCTTGCAGCGATGCCGCGCCAGGTCGACGCCCAGCTCCTGCATCACCGATGCGGCCAGGGGATCGACCTCCATCTCGTCCTCGTCGGGATCGAAGCTCGCCCGCTTCAGACCGCAGCTGTCGACGAAGATGCGCGTACCGGCGATCAGCTTCAGCAGCGCCTCGGCCATCGGCGAGCGCACCTGGTTGAAGTTGCAGCAGAAGAGGACCGCATCGGGCTGGCGTTTGCCGGGTTGGTCCGACATGCCCCATCAACCTCGCCAGTGAAGGGCGCAGATGAGGGTGAAGAGCCGGCGCGCCGTGTCGAGGTCGGTCTCGATCTTGCCGCCCAGACGCGTCTGCAACAGCTCGGACGCCTCGTTGTGCAGGCCGCGGCGACCCATGTCCAAGGCCTCGATCTGCTGCGGCGTCGAGTTGCGGATGGCCTGGTAGTAGCTGTCGCAGATCATGAAGTAGTCCTTGATCAGCGTCCGGAAGGGCGACAGCGACAGGATGTGGCGGCGCTCGTACGAGGGCCCCTTGATGTCGAGCACCAGCCGGTTCTCCAGCAGGCCCATGCGCAGGTCGTAGGGCCCGCCGTCGGCGCCCTCGGGATGGAAGTAGTTCTCCTCCAGCAGATCGAAGATGGCGATCTGACGCTCCTGCTCCTGGTCGCGCGAAACCGCGGCGAGCGACTCCTCGTCGAGCTCGACCGACTGCAGGCGGTGCGTCTTCTTCAGGTCTTCGGCCATGGTCCCACGCGGAGCTTTATTGCAAACCGGGGGCTCCCGTCATCCCGCCTCCGCAGAAGCTGGGCCTTGGACATGGAAAAAGCCCCGCGGCGCCGGGGCCCGGGCTGCCGGGCGGGGCCGGCCTAGCGGCCCTGGCCCAGCCGGATCGCGGCCGAGCGCGCGTGCGCCGGCAGCCCCTCGGCCTCGGCCAGCGTGATGGTCGCCTGGGCAAGGGCGGCGAACGACTCCGGATCGCACCGCACGATCGAGGTCCGCTTCAGGAAATCGTAGAGCGAGAGCCCCGAAGAGAAGCGCGCGGCGCGGCTGGTCGGCAGCACGTGGTTCGAGCCGGCCACGTAGTCGCCCACCGCCTCAGGCGCGTAGCGGCCGAGGAAGATCGCGCCTGCGTGCCGCACCCGGTCGGCGAGCCGCTCCGGCTGGTCCAGCGCGAACTCCACATGCTCGGGGGCGATCTGGTCGACGAGACCGGGGCTCTCGTCGAGCGGCGCGATGATGACGGCGCCGTGGTCGCGCCACGAAGCCGCCGCGTCCGCGCCGGTCGCCAGCGCGGAGAGCTGCTCGGCCACCGCCGCCTCGACCCGGGCCGCGAACGCCTCGTCGTCGGTGATGAGAATGGATTGGGCGGCGGGGTCGTGCTCGGCCTGCGAAAGAAGGTCCGCCGCGATCCATTGGGGATCGTTGGCGCCGTCCGCGACGACCACGATCTCGGACGGGCCCGCCAGAGCGTCGATTCCTACCGTTCCGTAGACCCGCCGCTTGGCCGCGGTGACGAAGGCGTTGCCGGGGCCGACGATTTTGTCGACGGGGCGGATGGGTCCCGCGCCATAGGCCAGGGCCGCCACCGCCTGCGCGCCGCCGACGCGCCAGATCTCGGTGACGCCCGCTTCCTGCGCGGCCGCGAGGACGGCGGGCTGCAGCCGTCCGGGCGGCGTCACCATGGCGATCCGCTCGACGCCGGCCACGGCCGCGGGCACGGCGTTCATGAGCACGGTGGACGGATAGGCCGCGCGGCCCCCAGGCACATAGATGCCGACCGCCTCCAGGGGCCCCCATCGCCAGCCCAGTTCCACGCCGGCCGCATCCGTGAAGCGCTGGTCCGCCGGCCGCTGCCGCTCGTGGTAGGCGCGGATGCGCGCGGCGGCGAAGGCGATGGCCTCGCGCACCTCTGCGGGGCAGGCCTCGGCGCCTCTGGCGATCTCCTCGGGGGTGACCCGCAGCGTCGCCTCGGTCAGCTCGACGCGATCGAACTCCCGGGCGAACCGCAGCAGCGCCTCGACGCCCTCCTGCCGGACCGCGGCGAGCACGTCCCGCACCAGGGCGTCCACCTCTTCGGGCGTCTCGCGGCGCTCGGCGATGAAGGCGGAAAAGGCGTCCTGAAAACCGGGGTCGGAGGCGTGGAAGCGGCGCATGGCGCGCTCTCATAGCCGCGCGCGGCGGCCAAGGCCATCGCGTCAGTCGGCGTGCTTGGGCGCGCGCGGCGTCGGCCAGGGTTCCGAGACGTCGGCCAGGACTGCATCGATGCATTCGACCTCGGCGCGGAGATCCCCGCCGCCGGCGAAACTGAGGGTCAGCACGCCGCCCGGCGCCTCGCCCGCATCGAAACGGATCGCCAGCAGCTCGAGGACGGCGTCCTTGCGGTCGCGCCGGATCTTCCTGGCCTTCAGGTCCAGCACGCCGCCGACCTGGAACGCCGAGCGGACCCGCTGACGCGCCCCCGCCTCCCAGCGGTACCGGTTGAAGGCGATCGTCAGGCGCCGCGCGCGAGCCTCGAACGAGACGTCGCCCACCTTGGCCACGGCGTCCTGCAACGCGGCCGAGATCACGGCCAGGTCCTCTTCGTCCTCGGCCAGCAGTTGGAGCTGCCCCGTACCGGTCATGCCTACTCGACCTCTTCCGCGCCGTCGCCCTTGAGGCGCCGGACCTGCGCACCGCATGCGCCCAGCTTCTCCTCCAGGCGCTCGAAGCCGCGGTCCAGATGGTACACGCGGTTGACGACCGTCTCGCCCCGCGCCGCGAGGCCCGCGATCACCAGGCTGACAGACGCCCGAAGGTCGGTGGCCATCACCTGAGCGCCCTCCAGCGCCGCGACGCCGCGAACCCTCGCCTCGCCGCCCTGCACCGAGATATCGGCTCCGAGGCGGCGGAGTTCCGGCGCATGCATGAACCGGTTCTCGAAGATCGTCTCGCGGATGACGCTCTCGCCCTCGGCCAGGGTCATCAGCGCCATGAACTGCGCCTGCAGGTCGGTGGCGAAGCCGGGATAGGGATCGGTGGTGAGCTCGACCGCCTTCAGTCGGCCGCCGCCGCGCTTCACCGTCAGGCCGTCCGCGTGGGACGTCACGTCCACCCCCGCTTCGACCATCTTGTCGATGAGCGCCTGGATGAAGTCGCTGCGGGTCTTCGTCAGACGCACCTCGCCGCCGGCCATCGCGGCGGCCAGCGCGTAGGTGCCCGTTTCGATCCGGTCGGGCAGCACCGCATGGGTCGCGCCGGACAGGCGGCTCACGCCCTCGATTCGGATCGTGGGAGTCCCCGCCCCCGTGACCTTGGCGCCCATCTTGTTCAGGCAGTCGGCCAGGTCGGTGATTTCGGGCTCGCAGGCCGAGTTCGTCATGACTGTCTCGCCATCGGCCAGGACCGCGGCCAGCAGCGTGTGCTCGGTGGCGCCGACCGAGACGAAGGGGAAGTCGATCTGGCCGCCCTTCAGGCCCCGCGGCGCTTGCGCGTAAACATAGCCCTCATGCAGGTCGATCTTGGCGCCCAGGGTCTCCAGCGCCTTCAGATGAAGATCTACCGGCCGGGCGCCGATCGTGCAGCCGCCGGGCAGTGAGACCTTCGCCTGTCCGCTCCGCGCCAGCAGCGGCCCCAGGACGTTGAACGAGGCGCGCATCTGCCGGACCAGGTCGTACGGCGCAAATCCGCTCACGATCTCCGGCGTCGTCAGAAGCGTCTCCGGCCCGTCGGCCCCCTCGGACTCGGCGACCTCGACGCCCAGTCGCTGCAGCAGCCGTCCCAAGAACCGTGTGTCCGCGAGCCGGGGCATGTTCGTCAGCCGCAGGGGCTCTTCCGTGAGAAGGCTCGCGGCCATCAGCTTGATGGCAGAGTTCTTGGCGCCGCTGATGGGGATCTCCCCCTCCAGCCGAGCGCCGCCGGTGATGGCGATGCGATCCAATCGGTGTCCTAACGAAGCCCGTGCGGCCCGCGTCCCTCGCGCGGTCCATCTGCGCCGCTATCTAGCGTGCCCCGCGCGAACGCGCCAAGCCGTCAATCCGTGGAGGTTTCGTGCGGCTTCACAGGAGGCTGCGGCGCAGAGCCCGCCTTGCGGCGCCTGAGGTTGGCGCGCAACGCCTGGGCGAGTTGGGCCTCGCGGGATTCGCGCTGAGGGTTCTTGCCGTCCGTCGTCCTGGACATGGCCCGCAGGTGCGACCCCGAGGCCGTCGCCGTCAAGTCCGGCGGCGCGATTTGGGGCTTCACGCCGCGCGCGGCTCCCGCTATAGCGCGCGCCTTCGCCGCCGTAGCTCAGTGGTAGAGCGCATCCTTGGTAAGGCTGAGGTCGGCAGTTCAATCCTGCCCGGCGGCACCATCGGAAGGGTCCGGATCAGGTCCGGGCCCTTCCGTCCAGCCATGAAGCCCTTTCATTTGACCTCGAGGCCGGAGCGGTCTCGGCTTCCCGCGTGATCCGGATACGCGCTCCCTTCGCCCTCGCCTGCCTCCTTCTTGCCCTTGCCGGCCCCGGTCTGGCCCAGCCGACCGCGCCCGACGGCTATGTTCAGGAGGCCGTGTAGGTTGACCCGCGCGTCTGGGTGCTCATGCAGCCGACGTTCCAGGTGCAGCCGGCCGGCAATGTGACCGTGATCGAACAGGCCGAAGGGCTGGTCCTGGTGGACACAGGAGGCTCGCCGGGCGCCGGGCGCCGGGTTGTCGAGACGGTCAGGCGACTGAGCCCCAAGCCCGTCAAGGCCGTCGTGATCACCCACTGGCACGGCGACCATCCCCAGGGCCTGTCCGAGATCCTGAAGGCCTGGCCGGCCGCGCGCACCATCGCGACCCGCGCGACGCAGAGCCACCTGCGCACGGCGAAGACCATGAACACGCCGGCCGCGCCCGACGCGGTCGCGAACGCCACCCTGCAGAAGAGCCTGCAGGACTTCATCCCCAACGTGCGCCGCATGGGTGAAGAGGCGAAGACGGCGGAGGAACAGGCGGGCTGGGCCGCGTCGGAGCGACTCCTCCGCCAATACGCGGTCGACATGGACGGCGCGGTGACTCTGTCCGTGTCCGAGGGGTTCGACACGCGGCTTGACCTTCCCGACCCGCAGACGCCGGTCGAGGTGCTCCATCTCGGCAGGGCCAACACCGACGGCGATGCGGTGGTCTGGCTGCCGCGCCAGAGGATCCTGGTCGCCGGCGACATCGTGGTCGCTCCCGTCCCCTTCGGCTTCGGCAGCTACCCCTCCGACTGGATCGGGGCGCTGGGCAGGCTGCGGGCGATGGACTTTGCGACGCTGATCCCCGGGCACGGCCCTCCGCAGCGCGACCGCGCGTACGTGGACCGGCTCGTGGCGGCGCTTGCCGACATCCGCGCCCAGGTGAAGCCCCTCGCCGACTCCGGCCGCACGCTCGAGCAGGTGCAGGCGGCGGTCGATCCCAGCCGCCAGATGCAGGCCTTCGTCGGCGACGATCCCTGGCTCCGGCGATGGTTCCGTCAGTACTGGGTCACGCCGATCGTCGCCTCCGCGTACAAGGAGGCCCGCGGCGTCCCTATTGTGCAGAGCCTCCGCGGCGAGTAATTATATCCGGGTAATAAGACTCGGAGTCTGCGGCATGGGCGCCAGCCCCACCTTCACGGCGTTTGCCGGTTCTCGCCGTCACGCAACGGGCGACCTGTCCGACATCGCCAGGGCCGCGACTCGTCCCGACGCGCCGCCCGTCCTAGTGTTCGACGACGCGTCGGGGCGCGTCGTGGATCTCGAGCTGCGCCATGGCCCCGACGGCGCCGTGGCCGAGTATGAAGCGCGCGCGAAGCGGAGCTCGCCGCCTGGCGTCCAGAAAGGACGGGGACGTCCCCGCCTCGGCGTCGTCGCCCGCGAGGTGACGCTGCTGCCCCGGCATTGGGACTGGCTGGCGCAGCAGCCGGGCGGCGCATCGGCCGCGCTGCGCCGCCTCGTCGAGGAGGCCCGCCGCACGTCCGCGGGCCCGGACCGCCGCCGGGCCGCCCAGGAGGCGGCCTATCGGGTCATGACGACCCTGGCGGGCGATCTGCCGGCCTATGAAGACGCGGTCCGCGCGCTCTACGCGGGCGACGCCGCCGCGTTCGCCGCCCACATGGCGCCCTGGCCGCCCGACATCTCGGACTATGTGCAGCGACTCGCCGGTCAGGCGTTCGCCCCGCCCGCCGGAGCGGAGCCCGCCGCCGGCGCCGCCGGCTGACCCCGGCACTCGATGCTGAACGTGAAGCCGGCGCCCACGCCCAGGCCGCCCTGGTAGCGCCGCTCGCAGAGCGA
>NZ_JAEUMN010000005.1 GCF_016793225.1 Phenylobacterium sp. | reverse complement strand
GACGTGGAGGCGCAGCGCTGGCCGGGGGTCAGCTTGTCGGGGTTCATGCCCAGGCACATGGAGCAGCCCGGCTCGCGCCATTCGAAACCGGCGGCCAGGAAGATCTCGTCCAGGCCCTCGGCTTCCGCCTGGGCGCGGACGAGGCCCGAGCCCGGCACGACCATGGCGCGGACGCCGTCGGCCACCTTTCGACCCTCGGCGATCCTGGCGGCGGCGCGCAGGTCCTCGATGCGGCTGTTGGTGCAGGAGCCGATGAACACCACGTCCACCTTGGCCTCGGTGATAGGCTGGCCGGCGGTCAGGCCCATGTAGGCGAGGGCGCGGGCGGCCGAGGCGCGCTTGTCGGGCGTGGCGAAGCTCTCGGGATCGGGGACGCGGCCCGTCACCGGGATCACGTCCTCGGGGCTGGTGCCCCAGGTGACGCTGGGGGCGATCTTCGCGGCGTCGAGCACGAGCTCGCGGTCGAACACCGCGTCCTCGTCGGTGAAGAAGGTCTTCCAGTAGGCCAGCGCCATCTCCCAGGCCCCGCCTTTCGGCGTCGCCGGGCGGCCCTTGAGGTACTCGAAGGTGGTCTCGTCGGGGGCCACCAGGCCCGCCTTGGCCCCGCCCTCGATGGTCAGGTTGCACAGCGTCATGCGGCCCTCCATCGAGAGCGCCCGCACGGCCGAGCCGGCGTACTCGATCACCGAGCCGGTGCCACCCGCCGTGCCGATCTCGCCGATGACGGCCAGGGCGAAGTCCTTGGCGCCGACGCCCGGGGCGGGCTCGCCCTCGATGCGGACGCGGAAGTTCTTCGCCTTCTTCTGGCGCAGGGTCTGGGTGGCCAGGACGTGCTCGACCTCGGACGTGCCGATGCCGTGCGCCAGCGCGCCGAACGCGCCGTGGGTGGACGTGTGGCTGTCGCCGCAGACGATGGTCATGCCCGGCTGGGTGCGGCCCTGCTCGGGGCCCACCACGTGGACGATGCCGTTGCGGATGTCCCCCATGGGGAAGAACTCGATCCCGTAGGCCTCGACGTTCCTGCCCAGAGTCTGCAGCTGCAGGCGGGCCTCCTCGTCGGCCACGGCGTCGACGCCCTCGGCCTGGCCCTCGGTGGGGACGTTGTGGTCGGCCACGGCCAGCGTGCGGTCCGGCCGCCGCACGGGGCGCCGGTTGGCCTTGAGGCCCGCGAAGGCCTGCGGCGTCGTCACCTCGTGGATGAGGTGCAGGTCGATGTAGAGGATCGCCTCGCCGTCCTGTTCGGCGACGACGTGCGCGTCCCAGATCTTGTCGTAGAGGGTCTTGCCGGGCATGGGCGGCATGTAGGGCGGCGCAGGCGCGCACGTCTAGTGCTGCAACGCCGCAGATTGTGCGCAGCCGCAGCAATTTCCTGCCTCGGGCGGGGGAATGGCGCCAGGGCGCGATGTGCCTCGCGGGCCCCGCGGAGGGCCCGGAGAAGGTCGGCAGGCTTGCTTCCCCTGGGGCCCGGATCGCCGGATAACCATCACGGATGGACGAGACGCCGCCGGGGATGTTCGTGGTGACGCTGGAGGCGGTGGAGGCGGGAGCGCCGGCGCCGCTGACCATCCTGGCGTTTGCGGCCGGGAACGACGAGGAGGCCGCCCGCGCCGTGGCGGTCGCCGACCTCGAGAACCAGGGGTGGCGCGAGATCGCGGTCCTCCGGACCGCCGAGGTGATCGACCTGCCCGCCCTGCCCGAGGACTTCCGCGCCGCCTACGAGACCGCGCTGAAGTGGGGCTGCGCGCTCATCATCTACGATCCCTGACGCCGTCCGAACGCCCCGGCCCGACCATCCCGGCGAATGCCGGGATCCAGATGGAAGGGCTCGGAAGCGGGTTCCACAGGCCTTCCCACCACCACCGCGCCCATGGATCTGGGCCCCGGCATTCGCCGGGACGGTCGGAGACTTTGAGTCGAGCCCGGACCCCCACGAGCGCCTCCCCTCGACACCCGATCATCCACAACGCTCCCACCCTTTCAGCTGTCATCCCGGTTTCCGCGAAAGCGGAACACCGGGACCCATACGCGCCCGATCGCCGTGGCGGCCCGCCAGCGTCACCGCCGCGCCCCTTCCGGACCCGCGGAGTCTATGGGTCCCGGTGTTCGCCTGCGGCGAAACCGGGATGACAAGGGTTTGGGACGGAACCTCTCGCCGCAACTCCCGCTCTGGCCGGAATTGCCGTTTGCGGCGGAACAGGTCTTCATATGCGCATGCCTGGAGCGCTGGACTGGGACCTTCTGCAGAGCCTGCACGCGGTGCTGGAGGCGGGCAGCTTCTCGGCGGCCGCGCGGCTGCGGCGGCTCACCCAGCCCACGCTGGGCCGGCACATCGACCAGCTTGAGCGGCAGCTCGGGGCGCCGCTGTTCCTGCGCAGCCCGCGCGGGCTGCAGCCCACCGACCTGGCGCTGGCCTTCCGCCCGCACCTGGCCGACATGGCCGCGGCGGCGGAGGCGGCGGGGCGGGACGCCTCGGGGGTCGCCAGCGGCGAAGGCGGCGTGGTGCGCGTGGCCGCCAGCGACATCATCGGCATCGAGGTGCTGCCCGAGATCCTGACCCGGTTCCGGACCGCGAATCCGGGCATCGACGTGGAGCTGGTGCTCTCGAACAGGAACGAGGACCTGAGCCGCCGCGACGCCGACGTGGCGGTGCGCATGGGGCGGCCCACCCAGAACAGCCTGGTGGCGAAGAAGGTGGGCGAGCTGACGATCGGCTTCCACGCCGCGCCCGGTTACCTGGAGCGCAAGGGCGCCCCGGCTTCGCTGGACGAGCTCGCGGACCATACCCTGATCGGCTTCGACCGGCAGTTCCCCGCCATGGTTAACGACCTGTCGGTGGGACGGCCGATCACGCGCGACCTCTTCGCCCTGCGGACCGACAACGACGTGGCCCAGCTCGCGGCGCTGAAGGCGGGCTTCGGGATCGGCGCATGCCAGCGCCAGATCGGCCGGCGCTTCGGCCTCACGCCGGTGCTTCCGGACCTCTTCTCCTTCAAGCTGGAGATCTGGATCTGCATGCACGAGACGCTGCGGGGCAGCCCGCGCATGCGGCTGATGTTCGACCACCTGGCCCGCGAGCTCGCTGACTACGCCGCAGACTGACCGAGGTTGTGGCGGCGCTTGGAATCCCCCGTTGGGCGAACTGCGTTGTGGAAGAGTCGCCAAAGGCGTCTGGTGACGTCATGTGGGCGCCGACCCGTTGGCCGGCCGGTACAAAAGGGGAATACAATGACCTGGGGTAAGTTTACGGCCGCCGCCGCCGCCGTGGCTCTGGCCGCCGGGGTCGCGTCCAGCGCCTCCGCCGCCAATCTCGCCATCTTCGGCCAGAACAACATCGGCAGCTGGTACACCGGGCTGGGCCACAGCGTGACGTACGTCAGCGACGCCCAACTGGCCACGTCCGGCTTCCTGAACAGCTATGACGCCTTCGTCTACACGCGGGACGGCAGCAGCTTCGGCGTTGGGCTCTCGGCGACGGCCGCCGCCAACGTGAAGGCCTATGTCTCCGGCAACGTCGTGCTGTTCAACGGCGACTTCCAGGACGGCCTCGGCAGCGACGCCACCACGGGGCAGCTGTTCACCAACGCCATCAACTATGTGCTGTCCAACCCGGGCGGCGGCTACATCGGCGAGTATCGCGGCTCGTTCGCGGCGTTCGCGACGAACGACCAGGGCATCAACCCCATCGGCCTGGTTCAGGGCAATGCGGGGCCGCACGGGGGCGGTGAAGGCGGTTCGTCCGGGAACGTCAACGCCACGGCGATCGGGGCCGCCAGTTCGCTGCTCGCCGGCGTCTCGCTGCCCTACAACGACACGCAGGTGGAGTTCGGGGCCACGGTCACCGGCTACAACCCGAACCGGGTGATCCTCGAGTTCGACAACGGCAACCCGGCCCTGATCGCCAGCAATGTCGACAGCATCAGCGCGGGGGTGCCCGAGCCCTCGACCTGGGCCATGATGCTGATGGGCTTCGGCGGCGTCGGCGCTCTCCTGCGCGGCGCGCGGCGCAGGTTCGCCTTCGCCTGATCCACATTTCCGACGGCGGCGACGCCCCGACCTTGCAGGCCGGGGCGTCGTTCGTTCTGCAGGGATGACACGAAGACGGCGGCTCGAGGGCTCGAGCCGCCGTTTTGCTGTCTGGAGCTGTGAGGGCTGCGTCAGTCGCCCGCGGGCGCCTCTTCCTTCGCCGCCGTCATCTGGCGCTCGGCGATGCGGGCGCTCTTACCGCGGCGGTCGCGGAGGTAATAGAGCTTGGCGCGGCGCACGACGCCGCGGCGCTTCACCTCGATGCTCTCGATCATCGGCGACAGGATCGGGAACACCCGCTCCACGCCCTCGCCGAAGGAAATCTTGCGGACGGTGAAGCTCTCGTCGATGCCCTGGCCCGAGCGGGCGATGCAGACGCCCTCGTAGGCCTGGACGCGCTCGCGCTCGCCTTCCTTGATCTTCACGTTCACGCGCACCGTGTCGCCGGGGCGGAACTCGGGGACCTTGCGCGTGGCCAGGAGGCGGTCGGCCTCTTCCTTGCGCAGCTGTTCGATCACGTTCATCGGTCTTGTCCTTACTGGGCTTACCCTTTGGATCTGGGGGCGCCCTTTGCCTGTTGATTGGCGGTCCTGGCGGCCCACAAATCGGGTCGCCGTTCCCGCGTGACGCTTTCCCGCTGCGCCTGCCGCCACTTGCGGATTTCCGCGTGATGGCCGCTCAGCAGGATCTCCGGGATGTCGATCCCCTCGAACGTCCGCGGTCGCGTGTACTGCGGATGTTCGAGAAGCCCGTCCTCGAAGGACTCTTCACTCAGACTCTCGGCCTGCCCCAGCACACCCGGGACCAGCCGTACGCACGCCTCGATCGCCACCATGGCCGCCGCCTCGCCACCGGCGAGGACCGCGTCTCCGATCGCGACCTCCTCGAACCCGCGGGCGTCGAGCACCCGCTGGTCCACCCCCTCGAACCGCCCGCACAGGACGATCAGTCCCGGGCCGGAAGCCCACGCTTTCACGCGCGCCTGGGTGATGGGGCGACCCCGGGCGCTCATGTACAAAAGCGGGCGTTCGCGCCGCTCCACGCTGTCGAGCGCGGAGGCGATCACGTCGGCCCGCATCACCTGCCCCGGACCGCCACCCGCAGGGGTGTCGTCCAGGAAGCCGCGCTTATCTGTGGAAAAGCCCCGGATGTCCACCGTTTCCAGCGTCCACAGCGCGGCCTCGCGCCACGCCGTGCCGATGAGCGAGACGCCCAGCGGCCCCGGAAACGCCTCCGGGAACATGGTCAGCACGGTGCAGTCGAACGACATGGCGGCTTCCTAGGGCGCGGAAGCCGGCGCGAGGTCAAGGGCTCACGGCCGCAGCAGGACGTAGTGGCTGTAGCCGTTGGCGAGGGGCAGGCCGGCGCCGAGGCACTTCATGCGCGGGGTGGGGCGGCAGGGGCGGGCGTTGTAGCGCACGCCGGCCTCGATGTAGGCGTTGCGCGCCCAGATGAAGTCGATCCGCTCGGGCCGTCCGCCCCGGTAACGGAAGCGCAGGCCATCGCGGTCCTCTTCCACCCAGCCGCCGGGCGCCGCGGAGAGGCGCGCGAGCCGGCCGGCCGCCGCGTCGGCGACGACGGCCTCGTAGGTGGGCCGATGGCTCTCGAAGTTCAGCCGCACTCCGGCGTCGAGCAGCGGACCCCAGGCGGGCACCATGCCGCCCAGGAACGCCAGGAGGGCCGAGGGCGCGATCCACCCCGTGACCGGATCGCGCATCATCGTCCAGAACGACCAGATCAGCAGCAGCACGGGGCAGGCCACGAGCAGGCCCGCCGCCAGCCCCAGGACGACGCCGGGGGGCAGCGTCTCCAGCCCGCGCCAGACGCCGACGATCGCGCCGATCGCCAGCCCCATCCAGGCGAGCAGCGCCATGGCCAGCGGCGTGCGCCAGACGGGCGTATAGCTGTCGCCAGGGTTGTCCATCGTGGGGAGGATGATGATGCTTGCGCCTGCGAGGCAACACCTTGCCCGACTGCGGCCGGGCGCGTAAGCGGCGCCGATGACCGATACGCCCATCGCCCCCGAAGACGAAGCCCAGGACGAGACCCTGGTCGAGACGCTGCAGCTGGAGCGGATCGAGGAGAACCTGTTCCGCGGAACGTCGCCCGACAACCGGCCGGGGCGGATCTTCGGCGGCCAGGTGATCGCCCAGTCGCTGCTGGCGGCCTACGAGACCATCGAGGCGCGCGTCTGCCACTCGATGCACTGCTATTTCATCCGGCCGGGCGACCCCACCGTGCCGATCGTCTTCGAGGTGGACCGCTCGCGCGACGGCGGCAGCTTCACCACGCGGCGCGTCATCGCCGTCCAGCACGGCAAGCAGATCTTCAACCTCGCCGCCTCGTTCAAGGACCCGGAGGAGGGCTTCAGCCACCAGTCGCCGATGCCGCCCGGACCGCACTGGTCCGAGCTGCCCGACCAGATGGAGATGCTGAAGGAGGCCATGAAGCACGCGCCCGAGGAGGCGAAGCGCTGGCTGTCCCGGCCGCAGCCGATCGAGATGCGCTCGCAGGACGCGCGCTCGTACTGGCGGGACGGGAAGCCCAAGGAGCCCGTGGCGCAGAACTGGTTCCGGTGCGCGACGCCCATCGGCGACGACCCGCACATGCACCAGGTGATCCTCGCCTACGCGTCCGACATGAACCTGCTGTCGACCGCCATGCGCCCCTATGCGGTGCACTGGCAGACGCCGGGCTTCCAGTCGGCCAGCCTGGACCACGCCATGTGGTTCCACCGCCCCACCGACTTCAACCAGTGGCACCTCTACGTCCACGACAGCCCCTCGGCCTCGGACGGCCGCGGGCTGATCCGGGGGGCGATCTACGCCGAGGACGGGACGCTGGTCGCCTCCGTGGCGCAGGAGGGGCTGATGCGGATGCGCAAGCCGACCTAGTTGCCGACGCCCCCGCCGGGGCGTATCAGCCGAGCCTTTCGCACTGCAGCATAGGCGCGGTCATGGACAGCCAGACCCTCGTGGACACCCTCAAGCTGGAACGGCTCGAGGTGAACCTGTTCCGCGGCTTCACGCCCGACGACGAGCGCACGCGCCAGCGCATCTACGGCGGCCAGGTGATCGCCCAGTCGCTGCTGGCGGCCTACGAGACGGTGGACGCGCGGGCCTGCCACTCGCTGCACTGCTACTTCATCCGGCCGGGCGATCCTTCGATCCCGATCATCTTCGAGGTGGACCGCAGCCGCGACGGCGGCAGCTTCACCACGCGGCGGGTGATCGCGGTGCAGAAGGGCCAGCAGATCTTCAACCTCGCGGCCTCGTTCCAGGTGGACGAGCAGGGCTACGAGCACCAGTCCGACATGCCCGCGGCGCCCGGATGGGACGAGGTCGAGGACGACCAGGCGGTGCGCCGGCGGATGAACCCGAACCCGCCGCCCGAGGAACTGGACTGGATCGACAAGGCCCAGCCCATCGAGATGCGCACCGTGGGCGAGCGCTGGGACAGCGCCGCGCCCGAGCCCCGCGAGCCGCGCCAGGAGGTGTGGTTCCGCGCCCGCCATCCGATCGGCGCCGACGCCCACATGCACCAGGTGGTGCTGGCCTACGCCTCGGACATGAGCCTCCTGGGCACCTCGATCCGGCCGCACGGCGTGAGCTGGCGCACGCCGGGCTTCATGTCGGCCAGCCTGGACCACGCCATGTGGTTCCACCGGCCGACCGACTTCAACGACTGGCACCTCTATGTGCAGGAGAGCCCCTCGGCCTCCGGCGGCCGCGGCTTCAACCTGGGCTACATCTACCGCGCGTCGGACGGGGCCCTCGTGGCGAGCTGCGCCCAGGAAGGCCTGATGCGCATGCGCGCCCCGAAGCCCCGGACCTGACGCCGGCCGAGCCGGACGTCCGGCGGGCTCTCAGGCCTCCAGCACCGCGGCCAGCCTCGCGACGCCGG
Organism: Phenylobacterium sp.; assembly: GCF_016793225.1. Classification (GTDB taxonomy): domain Bacteria; phylum Pseudomonadota; class Alphaproteobacteria; order Caulobacterales; family Caulobacteraceae; genus Phenylobacterium. The sequence goes on along the minus strand of NZ_JAEUMN010000005.1, from coordinate 46,956 downwards.
GCGCCATCGCGCTCACCGGGAAGCCCGTGAAGCCGAGGAGCAGCCCGCGTCTGGGCGTCTCGTCGTGGAAAAGGGGGCTGATCGCGCGGGCCGTCACGCCGTGGTCCAGGGCGCGCGCCTCGACATCGACGTCGGACCGTCCGTCCTTCAAGTAGGCGATCAGGTGCATGCCCTGGGGCGGGACGTCGACGGCCAGCAGGTGGCCCAGGCGCCGCTCGAGCGCCTCGGCCAGGGCGTCCCGCTGGGCCCGGTAGGCCAGGCGTCGGCGGCGGATGTGGGCGGCGAACTGGCCGCTCTCCATGAAATCCAGGGTGATCGCCTGGGTGATGGTCGGCGGCTGGCGGTCGGTGAGCCGGCGCATGGCCGAGAGCGGCGCGACCAGCTCGCGCGGGGCTACGATGTAGCCCAGGCGGATGCCCGGGAAGATCGACTTGTTGAAGGTGCCCACATAGACGACCCGCTCGCCGCCATCGAGGCCCTGGAGCGAGGGCAACGGCGCGCCCGCGTACCGGAACTCGGCCGCATAGTCGTCCTCGATCACCCAGGCGCCCGCCGACCGCGCCCAGGCGGCCAGCTCGAGCCGCCGCGCCATCGACATGGCGACGCCGTACGGAAACTGGTGCGACGGCGTGACGAAGCAGGCGCGCGCCCGCGGCGCCCTGTCGATCCCCGCCTGGACCACGAGGCCGTGCCGGTCGACCGGCACCGGCACGGCCGCCGCGCCCGCCCGCTCGGCCGCGTGCCAGGTGGGCGCGTAGCCCGGGTCCTCCAGCCACACCTCGTCGCCCCGCCGCAGCAGCGTGCGGAGCGCCAGGTCGGTCGCCTGCTGGGCGCCGGAGGTCAGGATCACCTGGTCGGGCGCGCAGACGACGCCGCGCGCCGCCCGCAGGTAGTCGGCCACCGCCGCGCGCAGCCGCGCGTCGCCCGCCGCCTCGCTGTAGCCGAAGTGGACGGGGTCCAGGTGCCGCAGGGCCCGGCGGGTGGACTTCGACCAGGCGTCCAGGGCGCGGGCGTCCATCAGGGTGCGACCGTTCGAGAAGGTCTGCGACGCGGGCGAGAGGGGACCGAAGCCGAGCTCGGCCTCGGCGGCGTCCGATGGCGGCGCGGGCGCCGGCGCCGGCCGCACGTCGACCACGCCAGACAGGTCGCCGCTCACGTAGGTGCCCGAGCCCTGGCGCCCCTCGGCGTAGCCCTCGGCCAGCAGCTGGTCGTACGCCGCCACCACCGAGGCGCGCGCGACGCCGAGCCGCTGCGCGAGGTCGCGGCTGGACGGCAGACGGCCGCCCGGCTTCAGGGCGCCGTCGTGGATGGCGGCGCGCACCTGCTCGTAGACCTGGCGGATCACCGGGCCGCCGGGGTCCGGCTCACGCCACGGATACACCTCGGACCAGCTCACCGTCCCTCCCGAAGTGGTCTGCAGGATTGTCCATTATTGGACCTGTCCACCAGACCACGCGCGGCCTAGCTCGCCAAGGCGAAAGAGATCGCGGCCGCGCGCCGCCCCGGAAGCCGCCATGGACCAGACCACCGCCTACGCCCCCACCGACCGCGCCCGCGTGCGCCGCCGGCCGCAACGGGCCCACTACGACGAAGCCACCGTCCACGCCGTGCTGGACGCGGGCGTGATGGCGCACGTCGGCTATGTGCTCGACGGCCAGCCCTATGTGACGCCGACGGCCTACTGGCGCGAGGGCCGCCGGCTCTACTGGCACGGCTCGGCCATGAGCCGGATGCTTGACGCCGTGGACGGCGCGCCCGTCTGCGTGACGGTCAGCTTCCTGGACGGCTTCATCGTCGGCCGCTCGGGCTTCGTGCACTCGCTGAACTACCGCTCGGTGATGGCCTTCGGCCGCGCGCGGCGGGTGGAGGGGATCGCGGAGCGCCGGGCGGCGCTCGACCGGTTCATCGACCGGCTCTACGCGGGCCGGCCCCTCAAGCTGCGGCCGGCCACCGACGAGGAGGTCGCCGCCACCGCCATGGTCGTCATGGACATCGAGGAGGCCTCGGCGAAGATCCGCCAGACCGGCGTCGCCGACCTGCCCGCCGATACGGGCTGGGCCGCCTGGTGCGGCGTGTTCCCGGTGGAGACCCGGATCGGCGCGGCGCTGCCCGAGCCCGCCATGGGCGCGGGCGGGGCGCCGACCCTCGACCTCGCGCCCTACCGGGAGGGCGCGCGGCTCGACGAGGCGCTGGCCCAGGCCGCCCGCAGCGCCCAGGCGCGTGGTCAGGGTGCGCCGGTCTCGACGTAGCGCTTCAGCCGGCCCCAGTTGGTCGAGAGGACGCCGTCGATCACCGGCGCGGCCTTCACGATGAAGTCCCGCGCGCCGCCCACATTGTAGGTCGCGGTGAGCTCCGTGCCGCCGTCCTTGGCCTTGAGTTGCCAGAGCAGCGCGGCGCTGACGCCCTCGTCCTGCAGCGGGCCGAGCGCCGCGTGCGCGCGGATCATGCCCAGCTTGGGCGCCGCCAGCACCACCACGCCGTGCTGCACGCCGTCGCCGCCGCCCAGGGTCTCGCACCAGCAGCCGCCCGGCCGCAGGTCCAGGCTCAGGTTCTCGGCGCGGCCGGAGTAGGAATGCTGGGGGTCCCACCAGCGGCCCAGCTGGCCGATCGCCTGGTACACCCGCTCGGGCGGCGCCGCGATCTGCACCACCGACTTGAGGCGGAAGCCGCCCGGGAGCTGCTCCACCACCTCGGCGCGCGCCGCGCCGGCGAGCGCCAGCACGACCGCCGCCGCCAAAACCCCGGACCTCATGGCTCGCCCCCCGCTTGTCAGGCCGCCTCGAAGCTTAGCGGTGCGCCCCAGAACGCCTCAACGAGCTTGTTCTGCATGCCCGGCTCGCCGGTCGTCAAAAAGCGACGAACGGCGCTGTGGCCCGTCCGGAACTCCGGGTGCCGCTCGAAATAGCGGGCCAGGGCGTCGGCCGTGGCCTCGGGCTGGCGGATGAGCGGCGTGCCCGGCGGCAGGGCGGCGGCGAACAGGTCGGCCACGATCTCGTAGTGCGTGCAGCCCAGGATCGCCCGGTCGGGCGGCCGGCCGATCCGCGTAGCCAGGGCCCTCACGTGGCCGGCGATCGCGGCGGCGAGCTCGTCGCGCGAGGCGCCGGCCTCGATCATCCGGGCCAGGTCGGGACAGGGCTGCGAGAAGACGGCCACGTCCTGGCGGCGCTTGTCGATCTCGATCTCGTAGACCCGGCTGGCCGCCGTCGCCGGGGTCGAGAAGACGCCCAGGATGTCCACGTGCTCGACCTTGTCGCCCAGGCGGTCCGCCTCGTGCTCCCAGGGCAGGCCCGTGGCCGCCTCGATGGTCGGCACCACGATGCCCAGGATGTTCAGCGGCCGCCCCGCCTCGCGGCGGTAGCCCGGAAGCCAGGTCTGCTGCAGGCGGCGGAGGGCGACGCTGGCGGCGGTGTTGCAGGCCAGGACCACCACGTCGCAGCCCTCTTCGAACAGCCGCCGGGCGCCTTCCCGGGTGAGCTCGACGATCTCCTCGCCCGAGCGCCCGCCGTACGGGGCGTTGGCCTGGTCGGCCAGGTAGATGAGGTCCGCCTGCGGGAACCGGTCCACGAGCCGGTGGTGCACGGTCAGGCCGCCCACGCCGGAATCGAACACGCCGATGCTCATGCGCCGGTGTTAGCGGCGGTCGGCCGGACGGTCCAGCAAGCTTGCCCACGGCGCCGCTTCAATGCGAATGGCGTTCGATGACCACCAAAATGCTGAACACGCGCGACGGGCGCATGCTGGCGCTGGCGGGCGACCGCTACATCACGCCCTGCCTGGAGGCCTATGGCGAACTCAGCCCCGCCGAGCGGGCGCTGCTGCTCCAGATGATCCGCCCGGGCATGTGCGTGGTCGAGGTCGGGGCCAACATGGGGGCCTTCACGCTCGCCATGGCGCGGGCCTGCGCGCCCGGCCTGCTCTACGCCTTCGAGCCCCAGCAGCGGATCTTCCAGATCCTGTGCGCGAACCTGGCCATGAACGGGGTCGGCAATGTGATCGCCTCGCCCGACGCCTGCGGCCGCGCCGAGAGCCGCGCCGTGATCCCGCCGCTGGACTATGCCGCGCAGGAGAACTTCGGGGGCGTCTCGCTCGCGCCCGTGGGGCAGCCGGGGCTGGAGGTGCGGGTGACGCCGCTCGATGCGCTGGCCCTGCCTGCCTGCGGGCTGATCAAGGTCGATGTGGAAGGGTTCGAGATCGAGGTCATCGAGGGCGCCCGCGAGACCATCGGCCGCTGCCGGCCGCTGCTCTATGTCGAGAACGACCGGCCGCAGCATGCCCAGGCGTTGATCCGGCTGATCCACGGCCTGGGCTACCGCCTGTTCTGGCACACCCCGCCGCTCGCCAGCCCGCAGAACTTCAACGGCCTCGACCGGCTGATCTTCGACCGCAACTACATGTCCCGGAACATGGTCTGCATCCCCGCCGAGCGCGGCACGGAGACGGACCTCGAGCTCATCGACCCGGACAACCCCCGCGAACCCGCCGCCTTCCGCCCGGCCGGCGCCTGAACGGCGAATGCTCACGTGACGTTCAGGTTGGACGTGCCTAGTTTGTGCGTCCCTCTCGAAAGTCGTTGCGGAGATCTCATGCGCCGGCGCACGTTCCTTGCCGCCTCCACGGCCACGGCCACAGCAGCCTTCCTCCCGCCGGCCGCCCTTGCCCAGGCCGGAAACCCGCTGCTGGAACCCTGGCGCGGGCCGTTCGGCGGGGTCCCGGCGTTCGACAAGGTCCGCGTCGCCGATCTCAAGCCGGCGCTCGAAGCCGCCATGGCGGAGGAGCTGCGCGAGATCGACGCGATCGCCGGCGCCGGGGCGGCGCCCACCTTCGCCAACACCCTGGAGGCGCTGGAGAAGACCGGCGAGGCGCTGGATCGGGTGCGCACCGTCTACGGCGTCTGGACCGGCACGCTGTCCACGCCGGAGGTGCGCGCCATCGACAAGGAGATGTCGCCCAGGATGGCGGCCCACGGCGACGCGATCCTGCAGAACGCCCGGCTGTTCGAGCGGATCGACGCCGTCTACCGGCAGCGCGGAAGCCTCAAGCTGACGCCCGAGCAGGACCGCGTCCTGTGGCTGCGCTGGAACAGCTTCGTCCGCAACGGCGCCAAGCTCAGCCCGCAGGCCAAGGCCCGCGTGGCGGAGATCAACAAGGAGCTGGCGCAGGCCTTCACCGCCTTCAGCCAGAACCTGCTGCACGACGAGACCGAGCGCGACCTGTTCCTGGGCGCCGGCGACCTCGCGGGCCTGCCGGCGGACGTGCGCGCCGGCATGGCCGCCCAGGCGCAGGGCAAGGGACGGCCGGGCGAGTTCGTGATCGTCAACACGCGCTCGTCCGTGGACCCGGTCCTCACCTACGCCGAGCGGCGCGACCTGCGCGAAAAGGTCTGGAAGACCTTCTACAGCCGCGGCGACAACGGCGACGCCTACGACAACAACCGGCTGATCAGCCGGATCCTGAAGCTGCGGGCCGAGCGCGCGAAGCTGTTCGGCTACCCGACCCACGCCCACTGGCGCCTGGCCGACAACTCGATGGCCGAGACGCCCGACGCGGCCATGGCCCTGATGATGCGCGTCTGGCCGGCCGCGGTCGCCCGGGTGAAGGAGGAGGTGGCCGAGATGCAGGCCATCGCCGACAAGGAAGGCGCCGGGATCCGGATCGCGCCCTGGGACTACCGCTTCTACGCCGAGAAGGTGCGGGTCGCCCGCTACGACCTCGATATGAACGCGGTGAAGCCGTACCTGCAGCTGGAGAAGCTGCGCGAAGGCATGTTCTGGGCGGCGGGCCAGCTCTACGGCTTCTCGTTCCACCCGGTGACGGTCCCGGTGCAGCATCCGGACGTGCGGGTGTGGGAGGTGAAGCGCGGGGCCCGGCACGTCGGCCTCTGGTACTTCGACCCCTACGCCCGCGCCGGCAAGCGCTCGGGCGCCTGGATGAACGCCTACCGGCCGCAGCATCGCCTGGGCGCCGCCGCCACCACCACCATCGTCTCGAACAACTCGAACTTCGTGAAGGGACCGCCGGGCGCGCCGGTGCTGATCTCGTGGGACGACGCCGAGACCATGTTCCACGAGTTCGGCCACGCCCTGCACGGGCTGAACTCGAACGTGACGTATCCGTCGGTGTCCGGGACGCGGGTGTTCCGAGACTACGTCGAGTTCCCCTCGATGGTGAACGAGTCCTGGCTGCGGACGCCCGAGGTGCTCAACCGGTTCGCGCTGCACCACGAGACCGGCCAGCCGATCCCCGCCGACCTGGTGGCGAAGATCGAGAAGGCCGCCACCTTCCGGCAGGGCTTCGACGTCACCGAGTTCCTGGCCTCGGCGCTGATCGACATGAAGCTGCACCTGGCGGGCGACGCCGACATCGACCCCGACGCCTTCGAGCGGGCGGAACTGGCGAAGCTGGGGATGCCCGCGGAGCTGCCGATGCGCCACCGCACGCCGCAGTTCGGGCACGTCTTCTCCAGCGACGGCTATTCGGCCGGTTACTATTCCTACCTCTGGGCCGAGGTGATCGCGCTGGACGCGGTGGAGGCGTTCCGCGAGGCGCCGGGCGGGCTCTACGACAAGGGCGTGGCCCAGCGGCTGCACGACAACGTCATGAGCGTGGGCAACGCGATCCACCCGCGCGACGGCTACCGCAAGTTCCGGGGCCGGGACCCGGACGTGAAGGCCTACCTGAAGGACAAGGGCTTCCCGACGGGCTGAGCGCTCAGCGCCAGTCCTCGCCGGCGTTGATGATCCGGCGGGTCTGGGCGAGGCGGCCCACCGGCCCGCGCGCGCCCACGCATTCGGCGACCACGGCGTCCTCTTCGCGGCCCACGATGCGGCAGGTCACGTCCTGGCCGAACGCGGCGGCCATCAGCGCGCCGCGCGACGGCGGCGCCGTGGCGGCCCGGATCGGGAGGTCGGCGAGCCGCACGGGGACCCAGGCCGAGGGACTTGGGCCCAGCGCGACGCACAGGCGCTCGCCGTCCAGCACCTCGAGGACGGGGCCGCGGAACGCCTCGGCGTCGGCCGGCGGCGCGCCGCCGCACACGCCGGCCTGCGCCGTCCCGCCGAGGGCGAGGGCCAGGAAGATCGCGGGTCCGAGGGCTCGATGGATCATCTTGGGTCTCAACGCGGGTCCGGACCGTCGGTTCGCAACGTCCGGGCCACATCCTGAGGACGGCGCCCGCCCGGCCGATCCCTAGGTGAGACGGCGCGCGACCCGCTCGCGCCACAGCGCGATGAGCGGCGTCACGCCCAGCTCCATGACCAGCGGAAGCCCCGACCCCGGCGTCAGGCCGCGCTCGACGACGGCGCCGAGCCGCGCCAGGCCCCCGATCACGACGATGAGCGCCAGCGCGCGCACCACCTCGCCGCGTCGCTCGATGGTGGGAATGCAGGCCCAGAAGGTCAGCCCGACGCCCAGCAGCAGGCCCGAGAGATAGCGGGCGTGGCTGTCGGGCCGCCATTCGCCCAGAACGCCCCAGGCGCCGGCCGCGACCGGCACGACCCCGGCCAGGGCGATGGCGACCTGCAGAAGCCGCCGCTCGAGGGCGGGGCTCATCCGGCGAACAGGTCGGCCTGGGCGGCGGCCTTCGCGCCCTCGATGGCCAGCAGCTTCATCTTGGTCTCCACGCCGCCCCGGGCCGAGAAGCCGCCTGGCTTGCCGCCGGCCGCCGTCACCCGGTGGCAGGGCACCACGATGGGCCACGGGTTCTTGCCCAGCGCCTGCCCGACTTCGCGGGCCAGCAGCCTGTCGCCCAGCTTCACCGCGATCTCGCCGTAGGTCAGCGTCTCGCCCGGCGGGATGGCGCGGGCGATCTCGTAGACCCGGGCGTGGAACTCGGGCGTCCGGGACAGGTCGAGCGGCGCGTTCGCGAGGTCGGCCTTCTCGCCGCGCATGAGCGCGCGGATGCCTTCCACGGTCGCGGCGAGCCGGGTCGGGACCTCGGCCTCGACGGCGTCGGGGAAGCGGCGCAGGAAGCCGCGGCGGCTGGTCTCCGGATCCCGCTCGGGCAGATGGCAGGCGACGAGGCCGGCGTCGTTCCAGGCTATCCCCGCGAAGCCGATGGCGGTGTCGAAGAGGGCGAACTGGGTCATGGCCGCAAGATAGGCGCGTTCGCCGAAAGGCGCTGGCGGTTATCGGACATGGATCGCGGGTCGGGGCCCGCATCGACCGTGAGATTTAGGCGGCGGAAGCATCTCCGATGCCCGCTGGCAGACCAGAACGCTCGCCGCCGTCTTCCGTGACGCCGCGGTTGGTGAGGGGCGAAACGCGATCGGACGGCGCTCGGGGCCGGGCTGGCCCCCTGGCCCCACTTCCTTGACCTTACAGCGTCTTTCCCGCATAAGCCGCCGCTTCCGGCGCCAACCTCGGTCAGCGCCCTCTACCGCTACGACCCCGATCCCCATATCGGACGAGAGCGGCGAGGCCCCCCGTCCACGCAATCGTGCACGGGGGTCGACTGCGTTTGGGCCTTAGGAGTTCGACTTGTTCGACGCACTGACAGATCGGCTGACAGGAGTCTTCGACCGGCTCTCCGGGCGGGGCGTGCTGTCCGACAAGGACATCGACGAGGCCCTGCGCGAGGTGCGCGTGGCCCTGCTCGAGGCCGACGTCGCGCTGCCGGTCGTGCGCGACTTCATCGCCAAGGCCAAGGAGCGCGCCACCGGCGAGGCGGTGATCCGCTCGGTCCGTCCCGCCGACCAGGTGGTCAAGATCACCTATGACGGCCTGGTCGAGATGCTGGGCGGGAGCCAGGCGGCCGAGGGCCTCAACCTCTCGCTCAACCCGCCCACGGTCATCCTGATGGCCGGCCTGCAGGGCTCGGGCAAGACCACCACCGCCGGCAAGCTGGCCAAGCGGCTGGTGGGCGAGCGCAAGAAGGTGCTGCTGGCCTCGCTCGACACCCGCCGTCCCGCGGCGATGGAGCAGCTGGGCATGCTGGCCGAGCAGGCCGGCGCCAACTTCCTGCCCATCGTCCAGGGCCAGGCCGCCCCCGACATCGCCCGCCGCGCCATGCAGGCCGCGCGCCTGCAGGGTTTCGACGTCCTGATCCTGGACACCGCCGGCCGCACGACGATCGACGAGGCCATGATGGCCGAGGCGGCCGAGATCGCGAAGATCTCGACGCCGTCCGAGACCCTGCTGGTGGCCGACGCCCTGACCGGCCAGGACGCCGTGCGCACGGCCAAGGCCTTCCACGAGCGCCTGCCGCTCACGGGCCTGGTGCTGACCCGCGCCGACGGCGACGGCCGCGGCGGCGCCGCGCTGTCGATGCGCGCCGTCACCGGGCTGCCGATCAAGTTCCTCGGCGTCTCCGAGAAGATCGACGGCCTCGACGTCTTCGACGCCGACCGCGTGGCCGGCCGCATCCTGGGGCGCGGCGACGTCGTCGCCCTGGTCGAGAAGGCCGCCCAGGAACTCGACATGGCCAAGGCGGAAGCCACGGCCAAGAAGCTCGCCAAGGGCCAGTTCGACCTCGACATGATGGCCGACCAGCTGGCCCAGATGAAGCGCATGGGCGGCATGGAAGGCATGATGGGCCTGCTGCCCGGCGTGGCGAAGATGAAGCGCCAGATCGCCGAGAGCGGCCTCAACGACAAGACGTTCGACCGCCAGATGGCGATCATCTCGTCGATGACGAAGCAGGAGCGCAAGAAGCCCGACATCCTGCAGGCCTCGCGCAAGCGGCGGATCGCGGCGGGCTCGGGCGTGGACGTGGCCGAGGTGAACCGGCTGCTGAAGCAGCACCGCCAGATGGCCGACGCCTTCAAGGCGCTCTCGAAGAATGGCGGCAAGGGCTTCGGCCAGATGGCCAAGATGCTGGGCGGCGGCAACCTCGACATGGGCAAGATCGCCCAGATGACCGGCCAGCCCGCGCCCACGCCCGAGCAGCTCGAGGAGATGCAGGCCCGGCTGAAACAGATGCCCGGCGGCCTCCCGAAACTTCCCGGCCTCGGCGGCGGCCTGCCGCCGGGCTTCAACCCCTTCAAGAAATAACGACCTAGGAACCGACTGAAATGCTGAAGATCCGTCTCGCCCGTGGCGGCGCCAAGAAGCGCCCCTACTACTCGATCGTCGTCGCCGACAGCCACTCGCCCCGCGACGGCCGCTTCATCGAGAAGGTGGGCAGCTACAACCCGCTGCTGAAGAAGGACGACCCGAACCGCGTGGTCCTGAAGCAGGAGCGCATCGCCGAGTGGCTCGCCAAGGGCGCGCAGCCGACCGACCGCGTCGCCCGCGAGCTGGGCAAGCTGGGCATCGTGAAGTGGGAAGCCGGCTCGAACCCGAAGAAGGGCGAGCCCGGCCAGAAGGCCAAGGAACGCGCCGAGGAGCGCGCCCAGCGCGAGGCCGACCGCGCCGCCGCCGCGGCCGAGGCCGCCGCCAATCCGCCGGCCGAAGAGGCGCCCGCGGAAGAGGCCGCTCCTGTGGAGGCCGCCGCCGAGGAAGCTCCCGCCGCCGAGACTCCGGCCGAGGACGCGCCGGCCGCCGAAGAGGCTCCGGCCGCCGAAGGCTCCGAAGAGCAGGCCTAAAGTCGAAGCCGGATGGGAGACGATCTCATCCTGGTCGGCCGCGTCGCGGGCGCCTTCGGGGTCCGCGGCGAGGTCCGCCTCACCAGCTACACGGCCGAGCCCGCCGCGCTGCTTGCGTACCGCGACCTGAAGCGTGAGGACGGGACGCCCGCCCTCACGCTGACCGGCGGCCGGGCGGCGAAGGGCGGCGTGGTCGCGCGTGCGCGCGAGATCGAGACCCGCGAGCAGGCCGAGGCGCTGCGGGGCCTAAGGCTCTACATCCCGCGCGACGTCCTCCCCGAACCCGAGGAGGACGAGTTCTACGTCACCGACCTGATCGGCCTCGCGGTCGAGACGCCCGAGGGCGAGGCCCTGGGGACGATCCGCTCGGTCCAGGACTTCGGCGCCGGCGACCTGCTCGAGATCGCGCCCGCGCAGGGCGGCGCTACCTGGTACCTGCCCTTCACCAGGGACGCCGTCCCCGAGGTGCGCCTGGCCGAACGCAAGGTGATCGGCCTGAGGCCCGACGAGCTCGAATGACCCCGGTCGAGGGCCGCGACGGCGCGGCCCGAGCGCGCACCGTGCGTCGGGGCCGGGTTTCGCCTATATAGCCGGCCCCATGAGCCGCCCGTTCCTGAAGATGAACGGGCTCGGCAACGACTTCGTCGTGGTCGAGACCCGCAGCGCGCCGTTCGAGCCGACGGCCGAGGAGGTGCGCGCCATCGCGAACCGCGAGACGGGCGTCGGCTGCGACCAGCTCATCGCCATCGACAGGGCAGAGGGCGCCGACGCGCGCGTCCGGTTCTGGAACGCCGACGGCGAGGAGGTCGGCGCCTGCGGCAACGGGACCCGCTGCGTGGGCTGGCTCCTGATGCAGTCGTCGGGCAAGGACGAGGCGGTGATGGAGACCGCCGCGGGCCGCCTGGTCGCCACCCGGGCCGGCGAGCGGCTGGTGAGCGTCGACATGGGCGAGCCCCGCCTGGACTGGCGCGAGATCCCCCTGGCCGAGGCGCACGACACCGCCGCCCTGCCGGTGGCGCTGTACCACCACGCCGACCTCATGGCGCCGCCCGGCTGCGTGTCGATGGGCAACCCGCACGTGGTCTTCTTCGTGCCCGAGGTCGCCCAGGCTCCCGTGGCCGAAGCCGGGCCCGCCGTGGAGCGGCACCCGCTGTTCCCCCAGCACGTCAACGTGGGCTTCGCCGAGATCAAGGCGCGCGACCGCATCCGCCTGCGCGTGTGGGAGCGCGGCGCCGGCCTCACCCGGGCCTGCGGCACGGGCGCCTGCGCGGCGCTGGTGGCGGCCGCCCGGCGCGACCTGACGGGCCGCCACGCCACGCTCGAGCTGGACGGCGGCGAGCTCTTCATCGAGTGGCGCGACGACGGCCACGTGATCATGACCGGCCCGGCGGCCGTGGACTTCACGGGCGAGCTCCCGTGAGCCGCGACGTCGATATCGTCACGTTCGGCTGCCGGCTGAACGCCTACGAGAGCGAGGTCATCCGCACCCGCGCTGCCGAGGACGGGCTTTCGGACGCCGTGGTGTTCAACACCTGCGCGGTGACGGGCGAGGCGGTGCGGCAGGCCCGCCAGGCCATCCGCAAGGCGCGGCGCGAGCGCCCGGGCGCCCGGCTCATCGTCACCGGCTGCGCGGCGCAGATCGACCCCGCCGCCTTCGCCGCCATGCCCGAGGTCGACCTCGTGCTGGGCAACGCCGAGAAGAGCCAGACCGGCGCCTACGCCCCGCTGTCGCAGGCGGACGGAGCCGAGCCCCCGCGCGTGCGCGTCAACGACATCATGAGCGTGCGCGAGACGGCCGGGCACCTGATCGACGGCCTGAAGGACCGGGCCCGGGCGTACGTCGAGGTGCAGAACGGCTGCGACCACCGCTGCACCTTCTGCATCATCCCCTACGGCCGCGGGAACTCCCGCTCGGCCCCCGCCGGCGAGGTGGTGGAGCAGGTCCGGAAGCTGGCCGCCCAGGGCTATCGCGAGGTGGTGCTGACGGGCGTGGACGTGACCAGCTGGGGCGCCGACCTGCCCGGCCGGCCGACCCTGGGCCAGCTCGTGGCCCGGATACTGAAGCTGGTCCCCGAGCTGCCGCGCCTGCGCCTGTCGTCGATCGACGCCGCCGAGATCGACCCCGACCTGATGCGCTGCCTGGCCGAGGAGCCGCGGCTGATGCCCTACCTGCACCTGTCGCTGCAGGCCGGCGACGACATGATCCTGAAGCGGATGAAGCGCCGGCACAGCCGCGCCGACGCGCTGAAGCTGGTGCGCGAGGTCCGCGCCGTGCGGCCGGACGTGGCGTTCGGCGCCGACCTCATCGCGGGCTTCCCGACCGAGACGGACGAGATGTTCGCCAACACGCTGAAGCTGGTGGAAGAAGCGGACCTCGCCTTCCTGCACGTCTTCCCCTTCAGCCCCAGGCCGGGCACGCCGGCGGCCCGGATGCCGGCCGTGAAGCGCGACGTCGTCAAGGCGCGCGCGGCCGCGCTGCGGAGCGCAGGCGCGGCGGGGCTGGCGCGCCACCTGGCGCGGCAGGCCGGGCGGACGCTGTCGGGCCTGGTCGAACGCCCGGGCGTCGCGCGCGCCGAGGACTTCACCGAGATCGCCTTCGAAGGCGAGGCGCCGGTGGGCGGGATCGTGGACCTGCGCGTCACCGGGCGCGACGAGCGGCGGCTGCTGGCCCGAACGCTGCACATGGCGCCGGCATGAGCATCACCGGCGGCTGCCAGTGCGGGGCCGTCCGGTTCCGCGCGGCGCGTCTGAGCGAGGCCAGCATCTGCCACTGCCGCATGTGCCAGAAGGCCACCGGCGGCCTGTTCGGGCCCTACGTCGCGCTGGAGGGGCTGGAATGGACGCGCGGGGCGCGGAAGCGCTTCCAGAGCTCCAACAAGGTCTGGCGGGGGTTCTGCGAGGCCTGCGGCACGCCGCTGACCTGGGAGCACGCCGCGGGCCTGACGTCGGTGATGATCGGCGCGCTGGACGATCCCGCGGCCGCCCGGCCCGGCGAACAGCTGGGCAGCCCGGCCAAGCTCCCGTGGGTCGACGGGCTCCCGGACCTTCCGACCCACGCGCCCGACGAGCCGCGGGCCGCCGCGCATCTGGCCAGCATCGTCGGCCTGCAGCATCCTGACCGCGACACCTGAGGAGGCGGCATGACGTTCACCGGCGGATGCCAATGCGGCGCGGTGCGGTTCGAGGCGGGGCGGCTGGGACGGTCCAGCATCTGCCACTGCCGCATGTGCCAGCGGGCGACGGGCGGCTTCTTCGGGCCGTACGTGGACGTGTTCGAGTTCCGCTGGATCCCCGGGCCCCCGAAGTACTTCCAGAGTTCCGAGGCCGTGAAGCGCGGCTTCTGCGAGGCCTGCGGCACGCCGCTCAGCTTCGAGATGGGCGACAGCGTCGGCGTCTCGATCGGCGCCCTGGACGACCCCGAGGCGGCGGCCCCGGCGACCCAGCTCGTCTGGCCGGCCAAGCTCTCCTACGTGGACCACCTCGGCGACCTGCCGCCCTGGACCCACCCCAGGACCGGCGAGAGCCCGTCCGAGGCCTTCGCCGGCGTGGTGTCGAGGCAGACGGACAGGCCCTAGGGCGCCGCGTCCGGGGGCGGGCCGCGGCCGGGGAAGCCCGGCATCCGCCAGCCGAACAGCATCGCGCCCGCCCGCAGCGCGAAGGCGCAGAGGAAGCCGAGCACGCCCGCGACTCCCGGCGCGAGGCCCATGGCGTCCAGGCCGACGAAGACGCCCGCGCCCAGGAGCGCCGGGGTGATGTAGAGCTCGCGCTTCAGCAGGATCGACGGCTCCTCGGCCAGGACGTCGCGGATGACGCCGCCGAACGCCGCCGTGAGCACGCCCATGACCACGGCCGAGAAGGCCGGCACGCCCAGGGACAGCGCCTTCAGGGCGCCCACGACGCAGTAGGCCGCCATCCCCAGCGCATCGAGCCAGTTCAGCATCCGCTCGCCCCGCCGGCCCCAGCCGAACACCCAGACGGCGGTCGCGGCGGCGAGGCAGACCGCCACGTACTGCGGCTTGGCCACCCAGAAGACGGGCGCGCCGATCAGGAGGTCGCGCAGCGTGCCGCCGCCCACGCCGGTGACGGCGGCGAAGAAGCCGAAGGTGATGATGTCGTGCTTGCGCCGGGCGGCCGCCAGCGCGCCCGAGGCGCCGAACACGGCCACGGCGGCGTAGTCGAGCACCATCAGCGTGGTCGCCAGCGGATCCATGCGCCCCTTGATGCGGTCGACCGCCATCCACGGCAAAGCAAATTCCCTTCCCGCTTGCGGGAAGGGGGGACCGCCCGCCGAGCGAAGCGGAGAGCGGGTGGTGGGAAGGGCGAGCGGCGGGCAGGGGGCGCGTCCTGAGCGCGGGGACTGGGGCTTGCCCTTTCCACCCCTCGCTCTACGCCCTTCGGGCTCGGCGAGCGGTCCCCCTTTCCCGCAGGCGGGAAAGGAAGGGGGCGCGTGTTGCACCTTCCCTTCCCGCGCGCGGGAAGGGGGGACCGCCCGCCGAGCGAAGCGAAGAGCGGGTGGTGGGAAGGGCGAGCGGCGGGCAGGGGGCGTGTCTTGAGCGCGGGGACTGGGGCTTACCCTTTCCACCCCTCGCTCTACGCCCTGCGGGCTCGGCGAGCGGTCCCCCTTTCCCGCAAGCGGGAAAGGCCAGCGGCGGGCAGGGCGTTGCGCCCGGTTTCCAGGGCGGCCGGAGACGGCTAGAAGCCCGCCCCATGTCCGAACCCAAACGCGGTTGGTTCCAGAGGCTCACCGAGGGCCTGACGAAGTCGTCGAAGCAGATGGGCGAGCAGATCGCCCAGGTGTTCGTCGCCAAGGAACCGCTCACCCAGGCCAAGCTCGACGAGCTGGAGGAGATGCTGATCGAGGCCGACCTCGGCCCGCACTCCGCCGCCCGTATCACCGAGCGCTTCGCCGCCGAGAAGTTCGGCAAGGACGTCGACGAGGCCGAGATCCGCGAGGCGCTGAGCAAGGCCATCGGCGAGGAACTGGCGACCCGCGCGGGCAGCTTCGAGCCGCTCGCCGGCCCGCGGCCCTACGTGGTCCTGTTCATCGGCGTGAACGGGTCGGGGAAGACCACGACCCTGGGCAAGATCGCCACGGACCTCGTCCGCCAGGGCGCGAAGGTGCTGGTGGTGGCCGGCGACACCTTCCGCGCCGCCGCCGTCGAGCAGCTCAAGATCTGGGCCGAGCGGGCCGGGGCCGATTTCATGGGCCGGCCCACGGGATCGGACGCCGCCGGGCTGACGTTCGACGCCGTGCAGAAGGCGAAGGACGAGGGCTACGACGTGGTGCTCGTCGACACCGCCGGACGCCTGCAGAACAAGCAGGGCCTGATGGACGAGCTGCTCAAGATCATCCGGGTGGTCAAGAAGATCGACCCCGACGCGCCGCACGAGACGCTGCTGGTGCTGGACGCCACTGTCGGCCGCAACGCGCTCGCCCAGGAGAACATCTTCGGCAACCAGATCGGCGTGTCGGGGATCGTGATGACCAAGCTGGACGGCACCGCCCGCGGCGGCGTCCTGGTGCCGGTGGCCCAGGCGTCGGACAGCCCGATCAAGCTGATCGGCGTCGGCGAGGGCGTGGACGACCTGCAGCCCTTCGACGCCCACGCCTTCGCCCGCAGCCTCGTGGGCCTTTCGGAGCCCATCAGATGAGCGATTCCAGCCGCAGGCACTGGGTGCGCTGGTTCGTCGACTATTCGGCGCTGGCGATCTTCCTGGCCGCCTACTTCGCCACGGGCCGCAACCTGGTGCAGGCGAGCTGGTGGCTGGTCGGCGGCTCGGCGCTGGCCCTGGCCGTGGGCCTGGCCGTGGAGCGGCGGATCGCGCCCTTCCCCGCCATCGCCGGCGGCGCGGCGCTGCTGTTCGGCGGGCTCACGCTGGTCTTCGACGACGCGCGCTTCCTGAAGATCAAGCCCACGATCATGAACGGGCTGTTCGGCGCCGCCCTGCTGGTCGGCCTGGCCATGCGCAAGAACCCGCTCAAGCTGGTGCTGGGCGACGCCTTCACCATGCCCGAGCCGGTGTGGCGGCAGCTCACCCTGCGCTACGCGGGGATGTTCTTCGCGCTCGCGGCGATCAACGAGGTGGTCTGGCGCACGCAGCCGGACACCGTCTGGGTGGTGTTCCGCTTCCCCGGCCTGATGATCCTGACGCTCGTCTTCACGCTCAGCCAGGTGCCGCTGCTGATGCGCTACATGAAGACGGAAGACCTGCCGCCGCCGCCCACCGAATAGGGCGCTCAGCGCTTCGGGAAGCTGATGTTCGCCGGCCGCAGGTGCGGGTTCGCGATCCTGTCGTAGGACGGCTCGGGCAGGCCGCCCACGATCATGTCGAGCAGGTCGGCGCCCTCGGCGGCCGGCGGCGGCTCCTGATAGAGCTCGCGCCATAGGGCGGCGGCTTCCTGCCGAATCCGACTGTCGCGCTGGGTGGCCATGATGCTGCTAAACCCGCAGCCCCGAACCGTGTTCCCAGATAAATTCTAGTTAATTTCGAGTCTTAGCCGTCCGACCGGTCACACGCGGATGTCGACCAGGGACCCCGGCCGCAGGATCTTCTGCGGGGCCTCGGCGCTGGACGGGGAGGCGGCGGTCCGGGCGGCCGCGACCGTCGCGCCCGAGGAGACCGGCGCCGAGACCGGCGCCGAGACGGGCGACGGGGCGGGCGCCGCGGCCGCCTGCGCCTGGCCCATGGCCTGGGCGAAGAACGCGCGCTGGGCGGCCATGCGGTCGCGGTCCTGGGGCTGCGGGCCCTGGTGCGACGGCGGCAGGATGTTCGGGCGGATGGTGGTCACGGGGCTGGGCCGAACATGGTTAACGGGTCCGGCGACATTGCCGCCGGTCCCTCAACGCGCGGTTAACGCGCGCGGTTCGCGAGCCGCGTCGCGTCGGCCTCGGTGAGCGGCCCGGTGTGCTTCTCGATGACCTTCCCGTCCGCCCCCACGAGGTAGGTCTCGGGCACGCCCGTGACGCCGAACTCGACGCCGGCCCGGCCGTCGCGGTCCACCAGCACCTCGGCGAAGGGGTCGCCCAGGCGGGTGAGGAAGGCCTGCGCATTCGACGGCGCGTCCTTGTAGGCCACGCCGACCACCCGCACGCCGCGGCCCTTCAGCCCCATCAGCACCGGGTGCTCGACCTCGCAGGGGGCGCACCAGGACGCGTAGAAATTGACCAGCGCGGGCCCCTGCACGGCGCTCCGCAGGCGGACGGGCTGGCCTTCGGCGAGCGTGGGAAGCGTCAGGTCGGGCATCTCGCGGCCGACCAGGGCCTTGGGCTGGACCTGCGGATCGCGCCGCAGGGCGTAGAAGTAGAAGAGGCCGCCCAGGGCGACCAGCGCCACCAGCGGGAGGGCGGCGAGCCAGCGGCTCACTTGCGGTCCAGCTCCTCGAAGCGCTTCCGCCAGCGCCGCGCGTGCGCCAGCGACGTCCAGAGCATTCCGGCGAACACCACGGCGGTGACGGCGAACGCGGGGATGATGAACTCGGCGTACTTCGCGTCGAACACGTCAGCCCCTCGCCGTCCGCATCGCCGCCGCCTCGGCGCGGCGCTTCCAGACCTCGCCGCGGATGCGCACGAGCCAGAGCGAGCCGAAGGCGGCCAGGTAGGCCACGCCCATGATGAGCAGCGGCCAGAGGAAGACCGGCGCCAGGGTGGGCCCGTCGGCGCGGAAGACCGAGGCGCCCTGGTGCAGCGTGTTCCACCATTCCACGCTGTACTTGATGATCGGCAGGTTGATGGCGCCGACCAGCGCCAGGATCGCGGCCGCGCGGCTGGCCTTGGTCTCGTCGTCGAGCGACGCCCGAAGCGCGATGTAGGCCAGGTAGATCAGGAACAGCACCAGCACCGACGTCAGGCGCGCGTCCCAGACCCAGTAGGCGCCCCACATGGGCCGGCCCCAGAGCGCTCCGGTGACGAGCGCCAGGAAGGTGAAGGCGGCGCCCAGGGGGGCCGCAGCCTGGGCGGCGGCGTCGGCCAGGGCGTGGCGGAAGATCAGCGACAGGAAGCTCGCCACCGCCAGGCAGACGTAGATGAACATGCAGATCCACGCGGCCGGCACGTGGATGAACATAATCCGCACCGTCTGTCCCTGCTGGTAGTCGTCGGGGACGTTGAAGCCCAGCCACAGGCCCCAGACCCCGAGGCCGACCGCGATCAGGCCGAACAGCGGGGCGGCCCAGCGCGAGAACGCCATGAACCGCTCGGGATTGGACAGGAAGGCGGGCGCCCAGCTCATGTGCTCGCCATAGGGCCCGGCGCGGCCCCCCGCAAGCGCCCGCAGCGGGGACGCAGGCGATCGCAAGGGGCCGTGGGCGACGCCGCCCGGCTCAGAGGCTGCTCGGGGGGGAGGGCGGCGTCGGGGGGACCGGCGGCGCGGGCGGCGCGCGAAGCACGACCGGCATCGGACCGGGCAGCACCATCGGGCCCACCGCGGGGCCGACCAGCATCAGCATGGGCATGGAGTCGAACGCCTTCTGCTGGGTGGCGTCGAGCTGACCGTAGAAGGTCCTCACGGCCGCGATCCGGCGGCCGGCCTCGGCCTGCTGCTCGGCCATGCGGGCCTGCATGTCGTCGAGCCGCTGCAGGGTCGTGCGGCCGTCGCCGCGGCTGCGGTCGAGGCGGACCTCGTGGCGGCCCTGCCGCTTCGTCGCCTCGAGGAACGCGCTCAGCGCCGGCGTCTGGTCGGGGCGAAGCTGCAGCGCCCGGGTCAGGTACTCCGCCCGGCCCTCGCCATGGTCGAAATGCGCGAAATCCCGGTGGGCCGAGCCCAGCTCGCGACTGTAGCGGGCCGCCTCCAGCGCCGCCTCGCGCGCGCGTTCGCCGGCCTCGCGGGCGCGGGCCGCGGCCTCATGGGCGCGCTCTCGCGCCGCCTCCCTTGCCTCGCGGGCCTGCTCGCGGCTGGCCATCGCGGCCTCGCGGCTCCGGATCATGGCGTCGCGGGCGTCGGCCTCGGCTTCGCGGGCGGCGGTTTCCGGGCTCGCCGCCGCGATCGCGCCGCCCGCGCAGAGCGCGAAGGCCGCGCCGGCCAGCAGCCAGGTGGTGGTGTTCGACATGTCGGCGTCTCCTGCAGGCCCCTCCGAGGGCCCAGGATGCGACGGCGCGATCCCGACGCCAGTTAAGCTTTGGTCATGGTCAGGACAGCGCGTTGCGGCAGGCGGCCGCCATGGCGATGGGCCCGACCGCCACCGTCGCCAGCGCATAGGCGCCCAGCAGCGCGAAGCCGCCCGTCCAGGGCAGGCCCGCGGCGAAGGCGTCCAGCGCGCCGCCGCCGAAGATGATCGGCGGCACGAACAGCGGCAGGACGATCACCGCCGTCAGCAGCCCGCCACGCCGGGCGCCGAGGCTGAGCGCGGCGCCGATCCCCCCCAGAAAGGCGAAGGCGAGGCCGCCCAGCAGCGCGCAGGCCAGGGTGAGCGGCGCCGAGGCGGGGTCGGCCCCGAGGCCGATGGCGGCCACGGGCGCGGCCAGGGCCAGCGGGGCGCCGTTCGCCATCCACTGGCCGAGGCACTTGATCAGGCAGGTGAGCTCGAGCGGCGCGGGCGAGAGCACGAGCTGGTCCAGCGCGCCGTCCTCGTAGTCCCGCTCGAACAGGCGCTCCAGCGACAGCAGGGAGGCGAGGGCGAGGGCGACCCAGGCCGCGCCCGGGGCGATGGCGGCGAGCCGCGTCGGCTCGGGCCCGATGGCCAGCGGCAGGAAGGTGGCCACGCCGGCGTAGAAGGCCACGGCGACCATCGGGCCGCCGCCGCGCCCCCAGGCCAGCGCCGTCTCGCGCGCGAGCAGGGCGACGAGCCGGTTCACGCGGGCAGCTCCAGGCTCAGGGTCGGGATCGGCAGGGGATCGTGCACGGCGGCCAGGATCAGGCCGCCTTCCGCCAGGTGGCGGCGCATCAGGCTTCCGAACGTCTCGCGCCAGCGGGCGTCCAGGGGGCTGAGAGGCTCGTCGAGGAGCCAGAGCCCGCGCGGCGCCGCCAGGAGCCGGGCCATCGTCAGCCGCCGCCGCTGGCCCGCGGACAGTCGCCGCACCTCCAGGCGCAGCAGCGGGACGAGTTCGAGCGCCTCGGCCGCCGCCTGGGCGGTGGCCTCCGAGCCTCCGCACCAGCGGCTCCAGAACGCCAGCTCCTCGGCCGCCGTGCGCGCCGGCTTCAGGCCGTCGGCATGGGTCACGAAGTGCAGCCCGCCGCCGCGCGCGTCGTGCGGGTCGACGTCGCCGAAGCCGATGGCGCCGCCTTCGAGCCGCACGAGGCCGGCCACCGCGCGCAACAGGCTGGTCTTGCCCGAGCCGTTGGGGCCGGTGAGCGCGCACGCCTGCCCCGCCTGGAGCGTCAGCGACACCCCCTCGAACAGAAGCCGCCCGCCCCGCCGCAGCGCTGCGTCCTCGATGGTCAGCGTCCGGATCAACGCTCTGCTCCCACTAGACCGCAGAGATCGCGGAAGGACGCCGAAAGACAGGCAGGCTTCGCTCCACGCGTCGCGCCGTCGTCGCATGCATGGACGGCGTAAGAGGGCGGGTCTATGAACGTGTCGGCCGCCGCACCTGGGGGGAGCCAACGCCGCGCCGAGACGAACCCTGTGAGTCCGTCTCTTCGAGAGCGCGCGATCCCTCGGGTGGTCCTGGGTGGCCGGAACAGAGAAAGGATCTCCCTCTATGGCGTCCGTGGACACCCTCAAGACCCGCCGTCTGCTGACGGTCGGCGACAAAGCCTACGCTTACTACAGCCTTCCGGCCGCCGAGGAAGCGGGGCTGACCGGCATTTCGCGGCTTCCGATCTCGATGAAGGTCCTGCTCGAGAACCTGCTGCGCAACGAGGACGGCGTCTCGGTCGGCGCAGACGACCTCAAGGCGGTCGCCGCCTGGCTCGACAACAAGGGCAAGGTCGAACACGAGATCAGCTTCCGTCCCGCCCGCGTGCTGATGCAGGACTTCACCGGCGTGCCCGCGGTGGTCGACCTGGCCGCCATGCGCGACGCCATGACCAAGCTCGGCGCCAACCCCGAGAAGATCAACCCGCTGAACCCGGTCGACCTCGTCATCGACCACTCGGTGATGATCGACTACTTCGGCACGTCGAAGGCCTTCGCGCAGAACGTCGAGCGCGAATACGAGCGCAACATGGAGCGCTACAACTTCCTGCGCTGGGGCTCCTCGGCCTTCAACAACTTCCGCGTCGTGCCGCCCGGCACCGGAATCTGCCACCAGGTGAACCTGGAGTACCTCGCGCAGACGGTCTGGACGAACGCCGACGAGGGCCAGGAAGTGGCCTACCCCGACACCGTCGTCGGCACCGACTCCCACACCACCATGATCAACGGCCTGGCCGTGCTGGGCTGGGGCGTGGGCGGCATCGAGGCCGAGGCGGCCATGCTGGGCCAGCCGATCCCGATGCTGATCCCCGAGGTCATCGGCTTCAAGCTGACCGGCGAGCTGCCCGAGGGCACGACGGCCACCGACCTGGTGCTCACCGTCACCCAGATGCTCCGCAAGAAGGGCGTGGTGGGCAAGTTCGTCGAGTTCTACGGCCCGGCGCTCGCCAACATGACCCTCGAGGACCAGGCGACCATCGCCAACATGGCCCCGGAGTACGGCGCCACCTGCGGCTTCTTCCCGGTCACCCAGGCGACCATCGACTACCTGGCCGCCACCAACCGCGATCCGGCCCGCGTGGCCCTCGTCGAGGCCTACGCCAAGGCCCAGGGCATGTGGCGCGACCCGACCGATCCGGATCCCGTCTGCACCGACACGCTGGAGCTCGACCTCGGCACGGTCACGGCCTCGCTGGCCGGTCCGAAGCGCCCGCAGGACCGCGTGGTGCTCACCTCGGCGGCCGACGAGTTCAAGGCCGCCCTCGCCGGCGACTTCGGCAAGGCCGACACGCTCTCCGAGCGCTACAAGGTCGAGGGCGAGAACTACGACCTCGGCAACGGCGACGTGGTGATCGCCTCGATCACCTCGTGCACCAACACCTCCAACCCCAGCGTGCTGATCGCGGCGGGCCTGGTGGCCAAGAACGCCGTCGAGAAGGGCCTGCGGGTGAAGCCCTGGGTGAAGACCTCGCTGGCGCCCGGAAGCCAGGTGGTCACCGACTACCTGAAGGCCGCGGGGCTGACGAAGCACCTCGACGCGCTGGGCTTCAACCTGGTGGGCTACGGCTGCACCACCTGCATCGGCAACTCGGGCCCGCTGCCCGAGCCCGTGAGCGAGTCCATCCAGAAGAACGACCTGGTGGCCGTCTCGGTGCTGTCCGGCAACCGCAACTTCGAGGGCCGGGTGAATCCGGACGTCCGCGCCAACTACCTGGCCTCGCCGCCGCTGGTGGTGGCCTACGCCCTGGCCGGCTCGATGCTGACCGACCTGGCCAACGACCCGCTGGGCGAGGGCAAGGACGGCAAGCCCGTCTACCTGCGCGACATCTGGCCGAGCACCGCCGAGATCGCCGCCCTGCAGCGCAAGCACGTCACCAACAAGATGTTCGCCACCCGCTACGCCGACGTCTTCAAGGGCGACAAGAACTGGCAGGGCATCAAGGTGAAGGGCGGCCAGACCTACGAGTGGGACATGACGTCCACCTACGTGGCCAACCCGCCCTACTTCGACGGGCTGGAGATGGAGCCGAAGGCCGTCACCGACATCGTCGAGGCCCGCGTCCTGGCCGTGTTCGGCGACTCGATCACCACCGACCACATCAGCCCGGCCGGCTCGATCAAGGCGACGTCGCCCGCCGGCGTCTACCTGCGCGACCGCCAGGTGCCGCAGTCCGAGTTCAACTCGTACGGCGCGCGGCGCGGCAACCACGAGGTGATGATGCGGGGCACCTTCGCCAACATCCGCATCCGCAACCGGATCACGCCCGACATCGAGGGCGGGGTCACCAAGCACTTCCCCTCGGGCGACGAGATGTCGATCTACGACGCGGCCATGCGCTACCAGGGCGAGGGCCGGCCGCTGGTGGTGTTCGCGGGCAAGGAATACGGCACCGGCTCGTCGCGCGACTGGGCGGCCAAGGGCACCAAGCTGCTGGGTGTCCGCGCCGTGGTGGCCGAGAGCTTCGAGCGCATCCACCGCTCGAACCTGGTGGGCATGGGCGTGCTGCCGCTGCAGTTCCTGCAGGAAGGCTGGCACAAGCTGGGCCTCACCGGCGAGGAGATCGTGACCATCCGCGGCCTCACCGACCTGGCGCCCCGCAAGCAGCTGATCGTGGAGATGTACCGTCCGAGCGACGGCCGCATCGCCCGCTTCCCGGTCCGCTGCCGGATCGATACGCCCACCGAGCTCGAGTACTTCAAGCACGGCGGCGTCCTGAACTACGTGCTGCGCGGCCTGGCCCGCGCGCCGGTCGCGGCCGAATAGTCCGTCCGGACCTGCCGACGCCCGGCGTGGCGTGAACTGGAGCCTCGGGCCCGCGCCCGGGGCTCCTTTCACGAGCGGCCCGTCGGTCACGGCGCGCCTACCGCGCCGGCCGCTCCATGCGGAAGAAGGCGCTGGGGGTCGCGAACCCCATGTCGCGGTCGGCCTGGCGGACCATGCCGATCCGCTCCAGCACCCGCTGGGAGCCGTAGTTCTGCGGCTCGGTGAAGGCGATCAGGTAGGGCGCCTCGGTGTTGGCGAAGGCCCACGCCGCGACCGCCCGGGCGGCTTCGGTGGCGAGGCCCTGGCCCCAGAACTCCGGCCGGAAGGCGTAGCCCAGCTCGAACTCGTCCGTGGCGCGCCACAGGCTGAGGCCGGCGCGGCCGACGAACACGCCCTCGCGGGTGTGGACGCACCACTTGGAGTGCCCCCGGCGCGCGTGCTCGGACACGAAATCGTCCAGGACGGCTGCGATCTTGGCGTCGTCCCACACGCCGCCCATGTAGCGGCCGACCTCGGGATCGCGGTGCAACTCGGCCAGGAGACCGAAGTCGTCCGCGGTGAACGGACGGAAGGTCATCCGCGCCGTTTGCAGGATCGGCGGGTCCGGATCGGAGCCTTGCGCGTTCATCTGCGGTTTCGGTTCGCCATGCGATGCCGTCCTGTTGTAGCGCAGCTTGGGTGGAGGATGCACATGCGCGGATTCGTGATCGCCGTTCTGGCCCTGGCGCTGTCGGCCTGCGCCACCGTCCAGAAGCTGGACGCGGCGAGCGACGTGCACGCCCTGCTCATCTCCATCCGCGACAACGACCGCGCCGCCTTCGACGCCCTGGTGGACCGGCCGGCCCTGCAGCGCGAGATCGAGGGCCGCCTCGTCGCCGAGGCGGGCAAGGACAGCCGCGTGCCCGCCGGCCTCGCCGCCATTCTCGCGCCGAGCCTGGCCCGGATGGCCGGAGACGCCCTGATCCAGCCCGACGTGTTCCGGGCGGTGGCGGCGAGCTACGGCTACCGCAGCGACACGAAGATCCCCGGCCCGATCGGCATCTCCACGCTGCTCCGGCCGCTGCCGGACGGGCGGGTCTGCGCCACCAGCAAGAAGGACGGACCGTGCCTGCTCATGTTCACGCACGCGCCCGACGGGCGATGGAAGCTGTCCGGCTTCGAGGGCGACGTCGGGATGCTGCGCGTCCGCCGCTGATCGCGCTAAGCTGCTCCGACGACGGGGGAGCGAGGACATGGGCTACGAAGCGGCGCTGAAGGACTACGCGAGGTTCGATTTCACCCACGACGGCCGGACGTTCCCCGTCTGGACCCGCGGGTCGGGCCCGGCGGTGATCGTGATGCACGAGATGCCGGGGCTGCACCCGCAGGTCATCCGGTTCGCCGACCGGGTGGCGGCCGCGGGGATGACCGTCTACTGCCCCAGCCTGTTCGGAAAGCCGGGGAAGCCCGCGAGCCGCGGCTACGCGCTGCAGAGCATGCTGGGCGTGATCTGCGTGCGGCGCGAGTTCACGATCTGGGCGAAGGACAAGTCGAGCCCGGTGGTCGACTGGCTGCGGGCCCTGGCGCGCAAGGCGCACGCGGACTGCGGCGGCAAGGGCGTGGGCGCGGTGGGCATGTGCTTCACGGGCGGGTTCGCGCTGGCGATGATGACCGAGCCTTCGGTCGTGGCGCCGGTGCTCTCGCAGCCGTCGATGCCCGCCGGCGCGGCCAAGGACAAGGGCGGCATCGACGCCACCGAGGCCGAGATCGCCTGCGCGCGCCGCCGGTTCGCCGAGGAGGACCTCTCGATGATCGGCCTGCGCTTCAAGAGCGACAAGCTGGTCGGCGACGCGCGCTGGGAACGCTACCGCCGCGAGTTCGGCGACCGCTTCGAGGCCATCGAACTGGAGGACGAGGACGCCGCGCCGTCGTTCATCCCGCCGCACTCGGTGCTCACCCTGCACCTGAAGGAGGACGGCCCGACCAAGGCGGCCGAACAGCGCGTGATCCAGTTCTTCCGCGAGCGCACCGGGGCCTAGTTCTTCCACTCCGGGAAGGGGCGGGGCTTATCGCGGGTCGCCGACGGCCTTCCGTGCGGACGCCGCAGGCGCTCTCCTGAACCGCGGCGGACGCGGAGAGGAACGCAGAGAGCGCAGAAGTCTCCGCGTCGCCTCCGCGATCTCCGCGGTTGAAGCGGGCGGCTCTTGCGACAGGGAAACCGTCCCCCAACCCCTGGCTCGAGGGCCGGGGCCGGCGAGCGGTCCCCCTTTCCCGCCGGCGGGAAAGGAAGTAGAAGCCGCCGCTTTCCTGCGCGGGCGTCCGATCCGCCCGCCAGGTCGCTGAAGGCCGACTTCCATGAAACGACCCCATTCCAGCGGCCGCGCGGCCCCGAAAGGTCCGTCGCAGCGGCAGCTCCGCGCCGGCGAACTGGTGCGCCATGCGCTGGTGGAGATCTTCCGCGAGGAGGAGATCAACGATCCCGTCCTGGCCGGCGTGTCCGTCACCGTCACCGAGGTGCGGGTGAACCCCGACCTGCGCCACGCCACCGTCTTCGTCGAGCCGCTGGGCGGGGAGAACGCCGACGAGGTCGTCAAGGCGCTGAACCGGCACGCGAAGTTCGTGCGCGGCCACCTCGGCCGGATGATCGACATGCGCTTCACGCCCGACCTGCACTTCCGCCACGACGAAAGCTTCAACGAGGCCGCGCGGATGGCGAAGCTGTTCGACGACCCCCGTGTCCGGCGCGACCTGACCCCCGACGCGCCCTCGGACTCCTGGAAGGACGAGGACTAGGTGGCTCGCCGCAAGAAGGGGCAGGCGATCTCGGGGTGGATCAACCTCGACAAGCCCTACGACCTGACGTCGACCCACGCCGTGAGCCGCGTCCGGCGGCTGTTCGACGCCCAGAAGGCGGGCCATGCGGGCACGCTGGATCCGCTGGCCACCGGCGTGCTGCCGATCGCCCTGGGCGAGGCGACCAAGACCGTCCCGTTCCTGGTGGACGCCGACAAGAGCTACCGCTTCACCATCGCCTGGGGCCGCACGACCGCCACCTACGACCGTGAAGGCGCGACGCTGGCGGAGTCGGACGTTCGCCCGACGCTGGCCCAGGTGCAGGCCGTGCTGCCGCGGTTCATCGGCGAGATCGACCAGGTCCCCCCCGCCTATTCGGCGATCAAGGTGGACGGGGAGCGCGCCTACGACCTCGCCCGCGCCGGCGAGACGGTGGAGCTGGCCGCGCGGAAGGTGCGGATCTTCGACGCCCGCGTCGTGGACGCCGAGGACGAGGATCACGTGACGCTGGACGTGGACTGCGGCAAGGGCACCTACGTCCGCGCCCTGGTCCGCGACATCGCCGAGGCGCTCGGCGCGTGCGGCCATGTGAGCGCCCTTCGCCGCACGCGTGTGGGGGCCTTCACCGAGCAATCGGCGGTGGCGCTGGCGTTTCTGGAGGATTTGGGCTATGAGGCCCGCCAATCGGAGGCCCTGCTTCCGGTCGAGACCGCACTGGACGACATCCCGGTGCTGGCCGTGACCGACGAAGACGCCTTCCGATTGAAGCAGGGACGATCGATCGTTCTCGTTCCCCGACAGGTCGAAGCGGTGAAGGCCAGGCTCAAGCCGGGCTCACGCACCGTTTCCGCGATGGCGGGCGGGTCGATGGTGGCGCTCTGCGAGATGCGTGCGGGCCGGCTCGAACCTTCGCGCGTCTTCAACCTTTGAAGAGCGGAGAAACCCGATGTCGATCACGGCCGAACGTAAAGCCGAAGTCATCAAGACCCACGCCCGCGGCGACGCGGACACGGGCAGCGCCGAAGTTCAGGTGGCGATCATGTCCGAACGGATCGCGAACCTCACCGAGCACTTCAAGACGCACAAGAAGGACAACCACTCGCGCCGGGGCCTGCTGAAGCTGGTTTCCGCCCGCCGTTCGCTCCTCGACCACCTGAAGAAGTCCGACGCGGCTCGCTATCAGGCGCTCATCGAGAAGCTCGGCCTGCGCCGCTAGGTTGAAGTGACCGGACCCGTTCCCCGCCTGGGGCCGGGTCCGTTTCGTTTGAAGGCTGCTCCTCCGTCACAGGCCGGAGGTCCGATGCAGCGCCCGGAGCCAAGGCTCCATCCCATACGCCGAGGGTCGCAACGAGATCCTCTTGAGCCTGTGCCATTGGAGAGGATTTCGGAAGACCGATCCCCTGTCCGCCCCCGCCGGGAATACGCCCGCGGGACCAGAAAGAAGCCAAGATGTTCGATATCAAACGCAAGACCATCGAGTGGGGGGGCAAGACCCTCACGCTCGAAACCGGCCGCATGGCCCGTCAGGCCGACGGCGCGGTCCTCG
The DNA here is from genome assembly GCF_016793225.1 of Phenylobacterium sp. GTDB lineage: Bacteria > Pseudomonadota > Alphaproteobacteria > Caulobacterales > Caulobacteraceae > Phenylobacterium. The sequence goes on along the minus strand of NZ_JAEUMN010000005.1, from coordinate 18,781 downwards.
CCACCTACGGCGAGACCATCGTGCTGGCCACCGCCGTCTACGCCAAGAGCGCGAAGCCCGGTCAGGACTTCTTCCCGCTGACGGTGAACTACCAGGAGAAGTTCTACGCCGCGGGGAAGATCCCCGGCAGCTTCCCCCGCCGCGAGGGCGCGCCCTCGCAGAAGGAAACCCTGACCAGCCGCCTGATCGACCGTCCGATCCGCCCGCTGTTCGTGAAGGGCTTCAAGAACGAGGTCCAGGTGGTCGCCACCGTGCTGGCGCATGACCTCGAGAACGACCCCGACATCGTCGCCATGGTGGCCGCCTCGGCCGCCCTGGTGCTGTCCGGCGCTCCGTTCATGGGCCCGATCGCCGCCGCCCGCGTGGGCTTCGTTGGCGGCGAGTACGTCCTGAACCCGACGCTCGACGAGATGAAGGAAAGCCGGATGGACCTGGTGGTCGCCGGCACCGAAGACGCCGTGATGATGGTGGAGTCCGAAATCCAGGAGCTCTCCGAGGAGCAGGTCCTGGGCGGCGTGACCTTCGCCCACAAGTCGATGCAGCCGGTGATCGATGCGATCATCGAGCTCGCCGAGCACGCGGCCAAGGAGCCCTTCGAGTTCCAGCCGGACGACACCGACGCCATCAAGGCCGAGATCAAGAAGGTGGTCGGCGCCGACCTGGCCGCCGCCTACAAGATCGTCGCCAAGATGGAGCGCCACGCCGCCGTGGGCGCCGCCAAGGAGAAGGCGGTCGCCGCGTTCGGGAAGTCCGAGGCGCGTCCCGACGGTCTGGCCCCCGACAAGCTGGGCGCCATCTTCAAGGACCTGGAAGCCGACGTCGTCCGTCGCAACATCCTGGATACCGGCGTGCGCATCGACGGCCGCAAGGTCGACCAGGTGCGACAGATCGTGGCCGAAGTGGGCGTCCTGCCCCGCGCCCACGGCTCGGCCCTGTTCACCCGCGGCGAGACCCAGTCGCTCTGCGTGGCCACCCTGGGCACCGGCGACGACGAGCAGCTGATCGACGCCCTCGAAGGCAAGTACTTCGAGAAGTTCATGCTGCACTACAACTTCCCGCCCTTCTCGGTGGGCGAGACCGGCCGCATGGGCGCCCCCGGGCGTCGTGAAGTCGGCCACGGCAAGCTGGCCTGGCGCGCCCTGCGCCCGATGCTGCCCGCCTACGACGAGTTCCCGTACACGATCCGCCTCGTGTCCGAGATCTTCGAGTCGAACGGCTCGTCGTCGATGGCGACGGTCTGCGGCGGCTCGCTGGCCCTGATGGACGCCGGCGTTCCCATCAAGAAGCCGGTGTCGGGCATCGCCATGGGCCTGATCCTCGAGCAGGACGGCTTCGCGGTCCTCTCCGACATCCTGGGTGACGAAGACCACCTGGGCGACATGGACTTCAAGGTCGCCGGCACCGCCGACGGCATCACGTCGCTTCAGATGGACATCAAGATCGCCGGGATCACCGAGGAGATCATGAAGAAGGCGCTCGAGCAGGCCAAGGGCGGCCGCGAGCACATCCTCGGCGAGATGAAGAAGGGCCTGGAGGCGCCGCGCGAGCAGCTCGGCGAGTTCGCCCCGAAGATCGAGACGATCAAGATCCCGGTCGACAAGATCCGCGAAGTGATCGGTTCGGGCGGCAAGGTGATCCGCGAGATCACCGCCGAGACGGGCGCCAAGGTCGACATCGGCGAGGACGGCACGATCAAGATCGCGGCCGCCGAGCAGTCGAAGATCGACGCGGCGCGCGACTGGATCAAGTCGATCGCCAGCGAGCCGGAGGTGGGCCAGATCTACACCGGCAAGGTGGTGAAGATCGTCGACTTCGGCGCCTTCGTGAACTTCTTCGGCGCCAAGGACGGCCTGGTCCACGTGAGCCAGATCGCCGACAAGCGCGTCGAGAAGGTCTCGGACGTCCTTTCCGAAGGCCAGTCGGTCAAGGTGAAGCTCCTGGGCTTCGACGACCGCGGCAAGACCCGCCTCTCCATGAAGGTCGTCGACCAGGAGACCGGCGAGGACCTGTCGAAGAAGGATGAAAAGGCCGAGGAGAAGGCCGACGCGTAAGCGACGGCTCGATCGGAAGACCTGAGGAGGGCGGCCGGAGCGATCCGGCCGCCCTTTCCCGTTCAGCCTGCCGCCCCCGGTCGGGTGTTGGCGCGCCGCCCTTGGCGACGCTAGCGCCTCACCCGTTCAGACGGAACCGTCTGAGCGGGACAAATGAGGCGCTAAATCAAGAACTTGAGCGCGTCTCGATCCGAAAACCGGTTCCCACTTTTCGGAACGCGCTCTAGGGTCGCCGTCAGAGGGGATCGTCCATGAACAGGCTCCGCCGCGCTGCGCTCGCCGTCGCACTGGCCCTTGGGGGCGGCTCCGCCCTGGCGCAGGATCCGGCTCCGCCGCCGGTGGCGGACCCCGGCCCGCCGCTGAGCGGCTATCCCCGCGACGCGCTCCGCGCGCCGACGCCCGCCGAGCTGAAGACGGCCACCTATGTGCGCGACGTCGTCTACGGACACCGCGACGGCATGGCGCTGACCTACGACGTCTTCAGGCCGGTGAAGAAGGCCAACGGCGCACTGGTGGTCAACATGGTGTCGGCCGGCTACCGCTCGTCCTGGGGCCCGCCGGAGGAACGCCAGGCTCGCTACCAGGCCCTGATCGACAAGGGCTTCACGGTGGTCGCGCTCTATCACGCGTCCGCTCCGCGCTTCCAGGCGCCCGACGCCGTCGCCGACGTCCGGCTCGGGATGCGCCACATCCGGCTTCACGCCGCCGACTACGGGGCGGACCCCGGACGCATCGGCGCCTGGGGCGCCAGCGCCGGGGGCCATCTCGCGCTCGTCGCCGGCATGATGGCCGACGACGGAAACCCCGCCGCGACGAACGCGCTGGAGCGCTCGGGCAACCGGATCGCCGCGGTCGTCGCCTACTTCCCGCCGACCGATCTGGCGGTTCTCCTGCAGGGCCGCCTCAGGCCCGGGGCCCTCAATGTCGACCCGAGCCTCCTGCCGGCCATCTCGCCGATCCACAGCGTCGACCCGGGCGATCCGCCGACTCTGCTCCTGCACGGCGATGCGGACCGGGGCGTGCCGGCCGCACAGTCGGAACTGATGCGCGCCGCCCTCGACAGGGCCGGCGTTCAGAACGAGCTGAGGCTCTTCGCCGGGGCCGATCACGACTTCTACGTCAAGGGCGACCCGGCCAAGACCGACGCCTACGCGACCGCGGCCATGACCGCGATGGTCGGCTGGTTCGAGCGGCATCTTCGGAGATAGGCGATGACATCGGGCGACATCCGCGTTCGGGCGCGCCGGCCACGGTCGGCCGAGCGCGAGGCGCGGGGGCGCCGGGTGGCGGCGCGGTAGGTAAACGGGCAGCATGGGGTCGAGCCGGCCAGAACGTCGCCGGGCGGGAGGGGAACATGGTCGGACTGGTGATGGATCGGCGCGCCTGGATCGGAGGCGCGGCGGCCGCCGCGATGGCCGGTCGCGCCTGGGGCCAGTCGGGCGAGGTCGCGGCGCCCAACGTGCTGGACACCACGCCCGAGAACCAGGCCGCCACCTTCCGCAACCAGGACCAGACGCGGCCGGTGCGGGCGATCCGCCGCGGGACGTCGGTCCGCGCGCTGCCGTCCCATGCGCGGTCCCTGGAGGCGATGACCTTCCGCAGCGGCGGCGCCACGAGGTCCGTGGACGACTACATGACCCGCCGGCGCACGGCGGGGCTGCTGATCCTGAAGCGGGGCGAGATCGCGCTCGAGCGCTACGGCATGGGCAACACGCCCGAAAGCCGCTGGACCAGTTTCTCGACGGCCAAGTCGATGACGGCGACCCTCGCCGGCGCGGCGCTGCACGACGGCGCGATCCGCAGCCTGGACGATCCCGCGGAGCGCTACCTGCCGGCGCTGAAGGGCTCCGCCTACGAGGGCGTGACCGTCCGCAACATCCTTCGCATGTGCTCGGGCGTGGCCTGGAAGGAGGACTACGATCCCAGCGGCGCCTCTGACGTGGCGCGCTTCGGCCGGGTGCTGGCGGAGGGCCGGCCGGGCGGCGTGATCGAGCTCATGCGAACCCTGCCCCGCGCCGCGCCGCAGGGGACGAAATTCAACTACTCGACGGGCGAGACCTGTGTCCTCGGGGCCATCGTCGCCGCCGCCACCGGCCGGAGTCTGGCCGACCTCTATGCCGAGAAGATCTGGGGGCCCGCCGGCATGGAGGCGGACGGCTACTGGCAGCTCGAGTCCAGGGACGGGCTGGAGCTGGCGGGGCTGGGCGTCAGCGCGCGCCTGCGCGACTTCGGCCGCTTCGGGCAGTTCATCCTGGAGGACGGCGTCGCCGGCGGCCGACGCGTGCTGCCCGCCGGCTGGCGCGATCTGGCCGGCCGGCCCGACATTCCCGCCACGGGCTTCGGCAAGCTCGAACCGGGCTACCCGCTGGGCTACGGCTACCAGTGGTGGGTCCTGCCCCCCGGCGGCGTCCACGACGGCGCGTTCACGGCCGAGGGGATCTTCGGCCAGTTCATCTACGTCCACCCGCGCGAGCAGGTCGTGGCGATCGTGTGGAGCGCCTGGCGGAAATCGTGGGAGGGGGACTCCGAGTTCGAGACCTACGATCTCATCGGCGCGGCGGTGAACGCGCTGCGGGCGTGACGCCCGATCGGCGGCGCGGGCTGGCGGCGGGCCTGCTGGCCGCCGCGCTGACGCTGCACGATCTGGAGGAGGCCGTCGGCTATCCGCTGAAGCGCGCCGCGATCCTGGAGATCCTGCCGGGCGCGCCGCCCGTCGCGGTGTTCTGGACCATGCTGGCCCTGGTGACGGCGGCGGGCGTCGGCGTCGCCCTCTGGGCCGGCTGCGGGCCCGGCTCGCCCGCCAAGGCGGCTGCGCTGCGCACGATCGCGGCGATCCTGCTGGTCAATGTGCTGGTCCCGCACGTCCCCGCGGCCGTGGCGCTGGGCGGCTATGCGCCCGGCGTGCTGACGGCCGTCGCCCTGAACCTGCCGGCCGGCCTCGTCGCCCTGCGGCTGCTGCGCGCGCGGGCATAGCAAAAGGCCCGCGTCTCCGCGGGCCCCTCGCCAAGCGTCCGCAGGATCGCAGCGCCTGGAGCCTCACCCGTTCAGACGGAACCGTCTGAACTGGAAAATGCGGCTCTAGATCAATAGCTTGAGCGCGTTCGGATCCGAAAACCGGTTCCCACTTTTCGGAACGCGCTCTTAGCCGCGAAGCTTGCGCAGGAGGACGTCGATGTCGCGGGCGATGACCGCGTCCTCGCCCTTCAGCTGCTCGATCCGGCGGACGGCGTGCAGGACGGTGGTGTGGTCGCGTCCGCCGAAGCGGCGGCCGATGTCGGGCAGGGACCGCGTGGTGATCTGCTTGGCCAGCCACATGGCGACCTGCCGCGGGCGGGCGACGGCGCGGGCCCGGCGCTCGCTGATCAGGTCGGCCTGCTTCAGCGCGTAGTGCTCGGCCACCGCCTTCTGGATCATGTCGACGGTCACCTTGCGCTCGGTGACGCTAAGGTGCGGCCGCAGGATGGCCTGGGCCTCGTCGAGCCCCAGCCGCGCGATGTCGCCGCCCACGCGGGCGATCAGGGTGTTCAGCGCGCCTTCCAGCTCCCGCACGCTGTCGGTGAAGCGGTCGGCCAGGAACTGCAGCACTTCGGCGCGCGCGGCCGGCACGAAGCCGCCCTGCTGAGCCAGGGTGTGCAGCTTCCGCTCCAGGATGCCCAGGCGCAGGCTGCGGTCGGCGGGCTCGATGCCGCAGACGAGGCCGGCCTGCAGGTGGCTGCGCAGGCGCGGCTCCATCTCGGACAGCTCGGTCGGCGAGCGGTCGGCGGTCAGCACGACCCGGCGGCCGTCGTCCACCAGGGCGATGAGCGTGTGGAAGAGTTCCTCCTGCGTCTGGGTCTTGCCGGCCACGAAGTGGACGTCGTCGATCAGCAGCAGGTCGGCGTTGCGCAGCTCGTCCTTGAACGCCGCGGTCTGGCGGGTCTGGATCGCGTTCACGAAGGTCGTCGTGAAGCGCTCGGCGGACAGATAGACCACGCGGCGGCTGGGCTGGGTGCGCATGGCCTCCCAGGCCAGGGCGTTCAGCAGGTGGGTCTTCCCGAAGCCGTAGGGCCCGTGGAACATCACCGGGTTGAAGTGGCCGTCCGCCCAGCTGGCGACGCGGCGGGCGACCGCGAAGGCGAACTCGTTGGCCGGGCCCGAGACGAAGGTGTCGAACGTATAGCGTTCCTGCAGGCCCTGGAGGCGGCCCTGACGCGCGGCGACGGGCGCCACGGTCTCGGCCTCGATCTCGAAGACAGATGCGGTCATGGGAGCTCCGGCTTGGGGGGCGGCCGAAAGCGTGACGGGCGCGGTTGGGGGGGAACCGTTGGCGGCGACCGGCGGATTGCTGCTGAGGGAGGCGCTCTCCACCTCCATGCGGCTCTTGAGGTCGAGGCGGCGGCCCAGCGGGTCGTTCTGCGCCCACAGCTCCCCGATGCGGCGCCAGGCGTTGTGACGGATCCAGTCGCGGGCGATGCCGGTGGCGGCCACGAGGCAGACTTCGTCGCCGCTCTCCCGCAGGGCGGCCTGACCGAGCCAGGAACCGAATGTCGCGTCGCCCAGCTCACGCTTGAGAACCTGGCACGTCTTGCTCCAAACGGCCGTGGCCGGCGCATTCGCCATTGCTCCCGCAGCCCCCCCGCTCGTCATCCTTAACAACCCCAATTGAGTTCTCGCTGACCAGCCAGGGCCCCCAACCCCCTGACGCCGAATTTTTTAACGCAAACAGATGCTTACGCGGCGAGCGCAGTTCGCCCCGCCGCTGTCCCGGTTGTCCCCGGGATCAAGGAAAGAACCTGTAAGAGCCCCGACACTAATTTGGGACCGTGGGGGGTCAACGGTGATTCTTTGCCCCGTCGAGACTTATTTCTGTTGACTCCCAAGGGACCCTTTTCAGTCCAAGGGAAAGCCCGAAAACCGGGTGTGGAAGCTGAGCCGTTTGGTCGCAGACGACGGGTTTTCGGGCCCATTTCGAGCACAAAAAATGAGCGCCCCGGAACGGGGCGCCGCATCAGAAATCCTAGGGGATAAGAGGGGGAACCCGAGGGTCCCCGCCGTCGCCTCAGGCCGCCGACATCTTCTTCAGGCGGGCGGCCAGGCGGGACACTTTCCGCGAGCCGGTGTTCTTGTGAACCACGCCCTTGGAGACGGCCCGCATCAGCTCGGACTGGGCCTCCACGAACGCGGCCTTGGCGGCGCCGGCGTCGCCCGAGGCCACGGCCTCTTCGAACTTGCGCAGGAAGGTGCGCACGCGCGAGCGGCGGGCGGTGTTCACTTCGGTGCGGCGGGCGATCTTGCGGACCGCCTTCTTGGCGCCGGGCGTATTGGCCATTCGGAACTCTTCTTCAAACGGTCGGGCCCGCCGGTGGGCCGGCGGGCGAAATGGGAGGCGCGGATATACTGAAACGGCGCCCGCCGGTCAATGCGTGCAGGCGCGGATGATCGCCGGCGTCAGGCGTTCGCGTCATAGGCCTTCCGGAGCCAGTCCAGCGCCTGGGCGTCCAGGTCCTCCGGACGCGCCAGCGCGAGGCCCACGGGCATGCTCTCGTGGATGCGGTTGGGCCTCAGTCCCGCGCCCGGCGCGGCGTCCAGCCGCAGCCCCACGTCCAGGCGGGTCCTGGTCGTGGGCTGCACCCGCGCGAAGGTGCGGCGCGGGCCGACGAGCGAGACATAGGTCTTGCGGGTCTGGACGGTGACGTCCCCGAGCGCCAGGGCGGCGGCGATCACCGCATCGTAGACCGGCCGCAGGGCCGGGCGGTCGGCGAACTGGGCGTCGACCAGCTCGTCGGCGCTGGCCGTCATGAAGTCGGGGTAGCCGAAGGTCTCCCAGCGCAGCAGCTGCGCGGAGTAGCCGGTGACGCCCTGGGCCTTCAGCCAGGCGCGCAGGGCGTCGACGTCGGGCAGGGCCGCGGCGGCGATGCGGGCGTTCCAGGCGGCGACGTCCTGCCCGGTCTGGCGTTCCAGCCGCGCGGCGTTCTCGTCCCGGAAGACCCGCCAGTCCTGCGCCACCTCAGCGGCCCTTGAAGTCCGGCTTCCGCTTGTCGATGAACGCGGCCATCCCCTCCTTCTGGTCCTCGAAGGCGAAGAGCGAGTGGAACAGCCGCCGCTCCATCGTCACGCCGGTGGACAGCGTCGTCTCGAACGCCGCGTTGACCAGCTCCTTGTTCATCATCACGGCCAGCATCGACTGCCCGGCGATCCTGGCGGCCGCGCCCAGCGCCTCCTCGATCAGCTTGTCGGCCGGCACCACGCGGCTGACGAGCCCGGCGCGCTCGGCCTCGGCGGCGTCCATCATCCGGGCGGTCAGGACCATGTCCATCGCCTTGGCCTTGCCGACCGCGCGCGGCAGGCGCTGCGTGCCGCCGATGCCGGGCATGACGCCCAGGTTGATCTCGGGTTGGCCGAACTTCGCGGTGTCGGCGGCGATGATGATGTCGCACAGCATCGCCAGCTCGCAGCCGCCGCCCAGGGCGAACCCGGCGACGGCGGCGATGATCGGCTTGCGGAAGCGCTCCAGCCGCTGCCCGGCGGCGCCGAAGAAGTTCGACTGGAACATCTCGGCGTAGGACTTGTCGGACATCTCCTTGATGTCGGCGCCGGCGGCGAAGGCGCGTTCCGAGCCGGTCAGCACCACGCAGCGCACGTCGTTGTCCGCCTCGGCCTCGTCCAGGGCGTGGGACAGCTCGGCGAGGAGTTCGCTGTTGAGCGCGTTCAGCGCCTGCGGCCGGTTGAGGCGGATCAGCGTGACGCCCGCGCTCGGGGTTTCGACGATGAGGGTCTCGTAGGCCATGTCCGCTCCCGATGGTTCGCGAGCCGACTTACGGCCCCGTGACGGAATAGCCAAGCGCGCGCAGGCGGGCCGGCACGCCCTCGGGCCCGACGAGGTGGCCCACGCCCACCACCACGACGGTGCGGCCCGAGCCCCTCAGCCGGGCGTCCAGCTGCCGCGCCCAGTCGGCGTTGCGGTCGGCGACCAGCCGCCGGAAGAGCCCGGGCGAGGTGCGGCGGAGCGGCTGCAGCGCCCGGGCGTCGAGCGCGCGGACGTCGCCCGCCATCCACGCGCGCACCAGGGCCGCGAAGGCCTGCGGGTCGCGCTCCATCGCCTTCAGCGTCCACCGCAGCGAGGCGAGCTGGTCGGCCGCGTGCGCGCCGTCCAGGAGGGCGATCTGCTGCGCCGGCGTCTCCAGGGCCCGGCGCCGGGCGCCCGTGGGGACGGCGGCGCCGACCGCCGCCTCCACGCCGGAGTCGCTGGTCGCGCCGGCCTTGCGGTAGGCGGCGGCCGCCAGCGCGACCTCGGCGAACCAGGGCTCGAGCCGATCGAGCGTGAGCGGATCGACGCCATAGGCGGCGGCGACCTTCATCAGCCGCCGGGCGTCCGCGGGCGGAAGCTGGCGGAAGAGCGACTGTCCCAGCGGCAGGACGCCCGACTCCGCGGCGACCCGCGCCGACTCCTGCTGCGTCGCGGCGTCCACCGGCAGCTCGAACCAGACGTCGTCGGCGCGGGCGAGCGCCGCATCGAGGGCGGGCGGCCGCCAGTCCAGGCCGGGCGGCAGGACGTGGATGGAGCCGAAGATCACCAGCTCGGAATCGGCGTCCTTCACGGTCCAGATGGGCGGCCTGGCGGCGGCCGGCGCGGCGACGGCGAGCGCGGCCGCGAGCGCGGCGGCGACGGCCTTCATCGCTGGCAGGCCGGGCAATAGAAGGTCGAGCGGCCGGCCTGCACCCGGCGGGCGATGATCCCGCCGCAGCCCGCGTTGCGGCAGGGCTGGCCCTCCCGGTCGTAGGTGCGGAAGCTGTGCTGGAAGTAGCCGAGGGCGCCGTCGGCCTGGGCGAAGTCGCGCAGGGTGGAGCCGCCGGCCGCGATGGCCTCGGACAGCACCGCCTTGATCTGCGGGACCAGCACGGCCAGCCGCGCGGCCGAGATGCGGCCGGCGGGGCGGAAGGGCGAGATCCGCGCCCGGTTCAGCGCCTCGCAGACGTAGATGTTGCCCAGCCCCGCGACGATCCGCTGGTCGAGGAGCAGGGTCTTGGGCCCCTGGCGGCGGCCCTGGAAGGCGGCCTTCAGGTGGGCGGCGTCGAAGGCGTCCGACAGCGGCTCGGGCCCGAGGCCCGCGAACCAAGGGTGAAGCTCGAGGGTCGAGCTGTTGACCAGCGCCATGTAACCGAAGCGGCGGGGGTCGTAGTAGGTCACCCGCACGCCGGCGTCGGTCTCGAAGACGATGTGCGCGTGCTTGGGGTCGGGGTCCGGCGCGTAGTGGAAGCGCCCGGGCCGGGTTTCCCCCTCGGGGCGGGCGATCTCGAAGCGGCCGCTCATGCCCAGGTGCATGACGAGCGTGTCCTCGCGGTCGAGGCGGGCCAGCAGGTACTTGGCGCGCCGCTCCAGCCTGAGGACGGTCGCACCGGTGAGGACCTGCACGAAGCCGGGCGGCAGGGGGAAGCGCAGGTCGGGCCGGCGGGCCTCGACGCGCGCCAGGCGACGGCCCTCCAGGACCGGCGCGAGTCCGCCGCGGACCGTCTCGACTTCCGGAAGTTCGGGCATGGCTCCGGCTTGGCATGCCGCCGCGCATGCGCCAAGGGCCCAACATGCGCCGGCGGGGCGGTTCGCCTTTGCGGGCGGACCCCGGGAGGCTAGAAGGGCGCCCATGACGGGACCTTCCGCCACCTTCGGCTTCCGCGACGTGGACGCCGCCGAGAAGCCGGGCCTGGTGCGCGGCGTGTTCGACCGCGTCGCGCGGCGCTACGACCTGATGAACGACCTGATGAGCGCGGGCGTGCACCGGCTCTGGAAGGACGCCGTCGCGGCGCGCCTGAACCCGCAGCCCGGCGAGCTCATCGTCGACTGCGCGGGCGGCACCGGCGACATGGCGCGGCGGTTCGCCCGGATGGCGCGGCGCGCGCAGGAGCGCCGCGGGGGCGCGGACGCCCAGGTCTTCGTGATCGACTACAACGCCGAGATGATCGCCGCCGGGATCGAGCGGGGCGTGGTCCCCGAGATCTCGTGGGCCGTGGGCGACGCCCAGCGGCTCCCCCTGCCGGACGGATGCGCCGACGCCTACGTCATCAGCTTCGGCATTCGCAACGTCACCGACATCCCCGCGGCCCTGCGCGAGGCGCGCCGCGTGCTGAAGCCGGGCGGCCGCTTCCTCTGCCTGGAGTTCTCGCGGCCGGTGACCGAGGCGCTGCGCGCGGCCTACGACGCCTATTCGTTCAAGGTGATCCCCGAGATCGGGGCGCGGGTGGCCAACGACCGCGAGAGCTACCAGTACCTGGTGGAGTCGATCCGCCGGTTCCCCGACCAGAAGACGTTCGCCGGCATGATCGCCGCGGCGGGCTTCGGCCAGGTGGGCTGGACCAACTACTCGGGCGGCGTGGCGGCGCTGCACACCGCGCGGGCCGTCTGAGCGGCGCATGGCTTCGCTCGGCGCCTACCTGCGGCTGCTCGGGGCCGGCTGGACCCTGCTCCGCAACGACGCGCTGCTGCCGCGCGAGCTCGACGCCTACTATTCCGCGGGCTCGCGGACCCTGGCCCGGACGCTCAGGGTCTTCGCGACGCGGCGCGAGGGCCGGCCGGGCGAGCGGCTGGCGCGGTCGCTGGAGCCGCTGGGGCCGGTGGCGATCAAGCTCGGCCAGTTCCTGTCCACGCGGGCGGACATCTTCGGGCGCGTCTTCGCCGAGGACCTGGGCCACCTGAAGGACCGGCTGGCGCCGTTCCCCACGGCGCAGGCGCGGGCGGCGGTGGAGGCCGACCTCGGGCGGCCGCTCTCGGCGCTCTACGACACGTTCGGCGAGCCGGTGGCGGCGGCGTCGCTGGCCCAGGCGCACGAGGCGGCGCTCCGCGACGGGCGGCGGGTGGCCGTGAAGGTGCTGCGCCCCGGGATCGAGCGGCGGGTGGCCGCGGATTCCGCCGTGCTCGCCCTGGCCGCGCGGCTGATGGAGCGCTGGGCGCCGCCGGTCCGCCGGCTGGAGCCGCGCAAGTTCGCCGCCACGGTCATCCGCGCCACCGAGCTGGAGCTGGACCTGCGCCTGGAGGCGGCGGGGGCCGACGAGCTCAGCGAGGTGATGGAGAAGGACGGCTACATGTCGGCCCCCCGCGTCGTCTGGGACGGGGTGGGCAAGCGCGTGCTGACCATGGCCTGGGCCGAGGGGCTTCCGCTCTCGGACGACGCGGCGCTGGAGCAGCCGGGTCTCGACCGCAAGACGCTGGCCGACAATCTCACCCGCGCCTTCCTGGCCCAGGCGCTGGACCACGGCGTCTTCCACGCCGACCTGCACGAGGGCAACCTCTTCTGCGCGGCGCCGGCGCGCCTGTTCGCCGTGGATTTCGGGATCATCGGCCGGCTGGGCGCGCCCGAGCGGCGGTACCTGGCCGAGATCCTCTGGGGCTTCCTGAACCGCGACTATCGCCGCGTGGCGCAGGTCCACTTCGACGCCGGCTACGTTCCGGCGCGGCACAGCGTCGAGGCCTTCGCCCAGGCGCTGCGGGCGGTGGGCGAGCCGGTGTTCGGCCGCACGGCCGACGCGGTGGCCATGAGCCGGGTGCTGACCCAGCTGTTCGAGATCACCGCCCTCTACGACATGCACCTGCGGCCGGAGCTGGTGCTGCTGCAGAAGACCATGGTGACCGTCGAAGGCGTGGCCCGGCGCATCGATCCCGACCACAACATCTGGGCCGCCGCCGAGCCGGTGGTCCGCCGCTGGATCGCCCGGGAGCTGTCGCCGGTCAGCCGCGTGAGGCAGCTGGCGGGCGAGGCCGAGGCCGCGATCCGCAACATCGCCCGGCTGGCGGAGCCCGCGCCCGTGGCGGTGATCGAACCCCCGACGCCGGGCCGTCCGCTGCTCTGGTTCGCGCTGGGCGCGCTGGCTTCGGGCCTCGCGTTCGTCGCCGGCTGGCTGCTCGCCTGATCCCCGGACGGACGGGTCTACGCGTCGTCGTCCTCGCGACCGCGGCGGGCGGACTGGCTGCGCCGCGCCTCGCGCGTCTTCTGCTCGGCCCAGTAGGCCGGGCCGTCGTCGGGGTGGAACATCGTCCGCGGCGCCCCGTCCTTGCTGGCGACGGCGAAGGTGTTGCTCTTCGCATCGTAGAACAGGGTGTCGCCGTTGCGGCGCTTCAGCGTCTGCGTGCCCTTCGGCGGGTCCGAGACGAAGGCGTGGGCCTTCTCCACGAAGGCCTGGAGGCTGTCGGCGCCGAACGCCTCGCCGTTGCGGGCGAAGGCGCGACGGGCGTTCTCCTCGGCGGAATAGCGGCGGCTGGCCGACCACATCGGCCTGCCGTCCACGAGCTTCACGGGGTCATCGCGGCGATCGACGCCGGACCTGTCGCCGCCGCCCTGGCCCCGCGCCGACGTCTCCGAGGCGAGCTCGTCCCGCCTGTCCCCGGCCGGCGCCGCCCGGTCCCCGTCCTTCTGCGCCACGGCCGACGGGCCATTGTCGCAGCCGCTGATCGCCACGGCGGCCACGGCCGCGAGCAGAAACGTCCTGATTGCCGACATGAATTTCTCCAGCTGAAGCTGTGCAAGAACAAACATAGAACACAAGTGCGGGCGTTTGTCGAGTCCCGTGGGATGACCTACATCGGGGCCCTCTGAAGCGGGGCGGCGCCTGTGAGTGAAAGACGGGTTCTCCTGATCGTCGGCGGCGGGATCGCGGCCTACAAGGCGCTGGAGCTCACGCGGCTCCTGCGCAAGGCGGGGGTGGTCGTGCGGCCGATCCTGACCAAGGCCGGCGCGGAATTCGTGACGCCGCTCAGCCTCTCGGCGCTGGCCGAGGACAAGGTCTACAGCGAGCTCTTCAGCCTCACCGACGAGGCCGAGATGGGCCACATCGAGCTGTCGCGCTCGGCCGACCTGGTGGTGGTGGCCCCGGCCACCGCGGACCTGATGGCCAAGGCGGCCAACGGCCTGGCGGGCGACCTCGCCTCCACGACGCTCCTGGCCACCGACAAGCCCGTGCTGATGGCGCCGGCCATGAACGTGCGGATGTGGGATCATCCCGCGACCCGGCGGAACCTCGAGCGGCTGAAGGCCGACGGCGTGCTGTTCGTCGGGCCCGACGAGGGCTCCATGGCCTGCGGCGAGTACGGCCCCGGCCGGATGGCCGAGCCGGCGGCGATCCTGGCGGCCGTCCAGGCCGCGCTGGCCGGCGCCGCGGCGCGCCCGCTCGCCGGACGGCGGGCCATCGTCACCGCCGGCCCCACCGCCGAGCCGATCGACCCGGTTCGCCTCATCACCAACCGCTCGTCGGGCAAGCAGGGCTACGCCATCGCCTCGGCCCTGGCCGCCCTGGGCTGCGACGTCACGCTGGTGAGCGGCCCCACGGCGCTGCCCGCGCCGGCCGGCGTCACCCGCGTGGACGTGGAGACGGCGCGGCAGATGCTGGCGGCCTGCGAGGCGGCGCTGCCCGCCGACATCGCCGTCTGCGTGGCCGCGGTGGCCGACTGGCGGCCGCAGAGCGCGGGCGACCGCAAGATCAAGAAGGGGCCGGAAGGGCCGCCGCCCATCGCCCTGGTGGAGAACCCGGACATCCTGGCCACGCTGTCCCGGGCGGCGTCGCGGCCCAGGCTGGTCGTCGGCTTCGCGGCCGAGACCAACGACGTCGAGGCCAACGCCCAGGCCAAGCTGGCGAAGAAGGGCTGCGACTGGATCGTCGCCAACGACGTCGCGGTCGAGGGGACCATGGGCGGCGACGAGAACGCGGTGGCCATCGTCTCGGCCGGCGGAATCGAGCGATGGGACCGGATGCCCAAGGGCGAGGTCGCCCGCCGGCTCGCCGCCCGCATCGCCGAGGAGTTCTAGCCCCGTGTCCGGCCCCACCGTCCCGATCACCCGCCTGCCGCACAACGCCGACCTGCCGCTGCCGGCCTACGAGACCGCCCAGGCCGCCGGCATGGACCTGCGCGCCGCGGTGCCGCAGGACGAGCCCCTGATCCTGCGGCCGGGCGACCGCCAGGCGGTGCCGACGGGCCTGGCGTTCGCCCTGCCCGACGGCTTCGAGGGGCAGGTCCGTCCGCGCTCCGGCCTGGCGCTCAAGAACGGCGTCACCTGCCTCAACACGCCCGGCACCATCGACGCCGACTATCGGGGCGAGGTGAAGGTGATCCTCATCAACCTCGGCGCCGAGGACTTCACGATCCGCCGGGGCGACCGCATCGCCCAGCTGGTCGTGGCGCCGGTGACGCAGGCGCGCTGGGCCGAGGTCGAGCGCCTGGACGACACCGCCCGGGGCGCCGGCGGCTTCGGGTCCACAGGCGGCCGTTGAGCCGCCAAACGGAACCTCGCGCCGCGGCCGCGCCTTCGGCCGCCATGCGGATCGCGACCTACAACGTCAACGGGGTGAACGGGCGGCTGGAGCATGTGCTCGCCTGGCTCGCCGACACGCGGCCCGACGTCGCCTGCCTGCAGGAGCTGAAGACGACGGACGACAGGTTCCCCGCGGCGGCGTTCGAGAAGGCCGGCTACGGCGCCGTCTGGCACGGGCAGAAGAGCTGGAACGGCGTGGCGATCCTGGCGCGAGGCGTGACCCCGATCGAGACGCGGCGCGGCCTGCCCGGCGACGAGGCCGGGGCGCAGGCGCGCTACATCGAGGCCGCGGTCAAGGGCGTGCTGGTCGGATGCCTCTACGCGCCCAACGGCAACCCGGTCGGCAGCGCCAAGTACGCCGCCAAGGAGGCCTGGTACGCGCGCTTCATGGCCCACGCCGACTGGCTGCTGGAGACCGGGCAGCCCGTGGTGCTGGTGGGCGACTACAACATCATGCCCACGGACCTGGACGTCTATGTCCCCGAACGCTGGCGCGACGACGCGCTCTTCCAGCCCTCGCTGAAGGACACCTACGCCTGGCTGCGCGGGCGCGGCTGGACCGACGCGCTGCGGGCCGTGTTCGGCGACGAGGCGCGGGTCTACACCTTCTGGAAGTACTGGCGGAACAGCTTCCAGCGCGACGCCGGCCTTCGGATCGACCACCTGCTGCTGAGTCCGACACTGGCTCCGCGCCTCGAGGCCGCCGGCGTGGACCGCCACCACCGCGCCAAGGAAGGCTCGAGCGACCACGGGCCGGTCTGGATCGAGCTCTCGCGCTGACATCGACGGCCTGCGTTCCCCGCCCGGGCGTCCGGCGATAGGCTGCGCGCCGGGTGTATCGGCTTGGGGTGCGTCATGGGTCGGCTTTCGGGAAAGGTCGCGGTCGTCACGGGCGCGGCCGCGCGCGGCGAAGGCGACGGCAACGGCTCGGCCACCGCCATGCTGTTCGCGCGCGAGGGCGCCCGCGTCGTGCTGGTGAACCGCTCGGCCGAGCGGGCGGCGGCGCTGGAGGCCGCGATCCGCGCCGAGGGCGGCGAGGCCAGCGCCTTCGCCGCCGACGTCACGCGCCCCGAAGACACCGAGGCCATGGCCGCCTTCGCGGCCGACCGCTACGGCCGGGTCGACATTCTGGTGAACAACGTCGGCGTGGGCGCGGGCGGCAACACGGTCACCGTGTCGCTCGACGATTGGCATCGCCTGCTGGAGACGAACCTCACCTCGGCCATGCTGTGCTGCCGCGCCTGCATCCCGCGCATGCGGGCGGGCGGCGGCGGATCGATCGTCAACATCTCGTCCACGGCCGGCCTGCTCGGCCTTTCCGGGACGCCGGGCGCCGTGGCGTACGCCGCCACCAAGGCCGGGCTGCAGGGCCTGACCCTCTCGGTGGCGGCCGACCATGCGGCCGAGGGCGTCCGGTCGAACTGCCTGGTGGTCGGCACGGTCTACACGCCCCTGGTCGCGGGCATGGGCGAGGAGGCGCGCGAGCGCCGCGCCAGGGCGGTCCCGCTGCAGACCGAGGGCACCGGCTGGGACGTGGCCTACGCCGCGACCTACCTCGCGAGCGACGAGTCGCGCTGGGTCACCGGCGTGCTGCTGCCGATCGACGGCGGTTTCGTGGGGGTGCGGCCCTGGCCGCGCTGAGGCCGGCGCCCCCTCAGGCCTGAACCGGGGCGGCGGCGCGCGCGGGGCCGGTCAGCTCGGCGGCGCGACGGCGGGCGCGGGCCTCGGCGCTGTTGGTCAGCGCCCACCGCATCCCCGCGCCGAGCGTCCGGACGCCGGCCCGCGTCGTGGCCCGGCGGACCGGCGAGAGCCGGAAGCCATGCATCCGGGCCGCCCAGTCCGGCAGCAGGTCCTTGGCCGCGTCGAAGGCCAGCGTCATGGCCGGCGCCGCGGCGGGGCTGGGCGGGGGCTGCGAGAGCAGCGCCGCGGCCACCGCGCGCGTGCGCTGGTCGTAGCGGAGGTGAGGGCGGACCGCCTCGAGGTAGGCGGCGATCCCCTCGCGGGTGGTGGGCGGGTCGATCGCCCCCAGCCGCCGGGCGACCTCGGCCACCTCGCCGTAGTAGCGGTCCTGCTCGGCGTCCGGGAAATCCGGATCCACGTAGCGCAGGTAGGCGGCCAGGAACGCGCTCACCTCGGCCACGTGCACATAGGTCAGCAGCTCGGGGTCGTCGGCGGCGTAGGGCCGGCCGTCGGGAAGCGCGCCGGTCACGCCGGCATGGATGTGCCTCACGCGGTCGATGTAGCCCTGGGCCTCGGCGCGGTCGCCATAGGTGGTCCCGGCGATGAAGCGCGCGGTGCGGCCCAGGCGGCCGCGCATGTCGCGCCGGAAGTTGGAGTGGTCCCAGACCCCGGCCAGCGGCCCGGGGTGCAGCATCTGCAGGAACAGCGCCGCGATCCCGCCCACCATCATGCTGGTGAAGTCGCCGTGCACCTTCCAGCAGGCGCTGTCGGGTCCGAAGAGGCCGGTGTCGGCGCGGTTGCGCTCGATGCTGTCGTCGCCCGTGCCGCCGACGAGCTTGCGGATCTGGCCGACGACGGCCTGTCGGACGAGCAGGGGCGGACGGACGAGGAGGGGCGGGCTGGCGGGCATCGTAGCCAAGATAGGGGCTGGGCGGCCGGGCGGAAGGCGCTCAGGGCGGGGGCGGCTCGAAGCCGCGGATGTTCTCGTCGATGGCCTGGGCGATGGCGAGGGTGCGGGCGTCCCCGCCGCGCGGCCCGATGATCTGGGCGCCCACCGGCAGCCCGCCCGGCGTGCGCCCGGCCGGGACAGCCGTGGCCGGCAGGTGCAGGGCGGTGGGCAGGGCGATCCAGGTGAGCATCGAGCTGTAGGGGATGGATCGGCCGTCGCTCGTGGCCAGCGTACGCCGCGTGAAGGGCTTGCGGTCGTGCGGGAAGGCGGGAACCGGGGCGATCGGCGCCAGGATCACATCGCGGCGCTCGAACGCCTCGCCGATCTCGTGGCGGAGACGCGCCCGGACCGCGTCGGCGGCCATCCATTCCCGGTGCCGGGCGGTGTAGGCGCGCGCCAGGTGGCCGGCCGAGAACGGGTCGTCGCTTGCGCCCATCAGGCCGGCGAACGCCCGGACGCGCTCCATCTGGCGCAGCGTCCGCGGCGGCAGGTCCTCGCCGAGCACCGCGCCCAACAGGGTCTGGTAGGCGAACAGCAGGCTCCTCATGTCCACCGGGCAGGCGATCGGCTCCACCTCCGCGCCGGCCGCGCGCAGTTCCTGCGCGAAGGCCTCCATCACCGCGCACACCTGGGGGTCGAGGGGGCACATGGGGTCGTCGAGCCACAGGCCGATCCGCGTCTGGGAGAGGTCGGCCGGCGGCGCCTTGGGGGCGAGCGGACCGGCCTCGATGACCGACAGCAGCAGGCGCAGGTCGCGGGCGGAACGGGCCATGGGGCCGATCACGTTGAGGTCCCGCTCGGCGTAGGACCCCGGCCGCGGCGGGACGTGG
>NZ_JAEUMN010000181.1 GCF_016793225.1 Phenylobacterium sp. | reverse complement strand
AAGCGGCCTATCAGCAGAGCTTGGCTCTGGAGTTCACCCGTCGGGGAATCCCCTTCGTTGAGCATCCGACGCTCAATCTCGAATACAAGGGGACGGCGCTTCGCGCCGTCTATATCCCTGACTTCATCTGCTTCGAACGCGTCCTCGTCGAGCTCAAGGCTGTAAGCGCGCTTGCCCCGGAGCACCGCGCCCAGGTCATCAACTATCTGAAGGCGGCGAACCTCCGGGTCGGCCTGCTTGTCAACTTCGGTGGCTCGAACAAGGCGCAGGTCGAGCGGTTGGTGCGCTGATGTCCGTGTGGTCCGTGTGGTCCGTTGTTGAATCCAGCAGGCTCACAGGCTGGCGAAAGCGCCGAACTTCGTGACACCAGCGAGCGCCGAAGCCATCCTGCGCAAAACGGCGGGAGGGCAACGTGTCGGGATTGAGCTACGTCCATGGGGCGAGCGCGAGCCCGCTGATCGGCAAGACGATCGGCGCGCTCTTCGACGAGACCTGCGCAGCCCATCCGGACACCCCGGCGCTCATCTCGCGGCATCAGGGGATCCGCTGGACCTACGCCGAGCTCAAGGCGCAGGTGGACGCCTTCGCCGCCGGCCTCATCGCCCTCGGTCTGACGCGCGGCGACCGGGTCGGGATCTGGGCGCCCAACTGCGCCGAATGGACCATCACCCAATTCGCGACGGCGAAGGCGGGCCTGATCCTGGTCAACATCAACCCGGCCTACCGCCTCTCCGAGGCCGAGTACGCGATCAACAAGGTGGGCTGCCGGGCCCTGGTGATCGCGGTGCGCCACAAAACCAGCGAGTACCTCGCCATGGTCCGCCAGCTGCGCGAGGCCGGGAAGCTGCCGACGGTGGAGGCGGTGATCACCATCGGCGACGATCCCCACCGCGGCTGCCAGTCGTTCCCCCACATCGCCGGCACGGCCAAGCGCGCCGACCGCGCGGCCCTGGCCGAGGTCGCCGCCGCCCTGCAGTTCGACGACCCGATCAACATCCAGTTCACCAGCGGCACCACCGGCTTCCCGAAGGGCGCCACGCTCAGCCACCACAACATCGTCAACAACGGCTGGTTCGTCGCCGAGGCCATCCGGCTGCAGGCGGGCGACCGCCTCTGCATCCCGGTGCCGCTCTACCACTGCTTCGGCATGGTGATGGGCAACCTGGGCTGCGTGACCCACGGCGCCACGATGGTCTACCCCGCCGAGGCGTTCGATCCCGCGGCGGTGCTGGAGGCGGTGGCCGAGGAGCGGTGCCAGGCCCTCTACGGCGTGCCCACGATGTTCATCGCCGCCCTCGCCCACCCCGACTTCGCCGCCTACGACCTGTCGTCCCTCCGGACCGGGATCATGGCCGGCTCGCCTTGCCCGATCGAGGTGATGCGGCAGGTGGTCGAGCGCATGCACATGCCGCAGGTGACCATCGCCTACGGCATGACCGAGACCAGCCCGGTCAGCTTCCAGTCCTCTTGCGACGACAGCCTCGAGCGGCGGGTCTCCACGGTGGGCCGGATCCAGCCGCACCTGGAGGTGAAGATCGTCGACGGCGAAGGACGGATCACCCCGCGCGGCGTCCCCGGCGAGCTGTGCACCCGGGGCTACTCGGTGATGCTGGGCTACTGGGACGACGCCGGGAAGACCGCCGAGGCGATCGACGCCGCGGGCTGGATGCACACCGGCGACATCGGCGTCATCGACGACGAGGGCTATTGCAACATCACCGGCCGCATCAAGGACATGGTGATCCGGGGCGGGGAGAACATCTACCCGCGCGAGATCGAGGAGTTCCTCTACCGCCACCCCGCCGTGCAGGACGTGCAGGTGATCGGGGTCCCCGATCCGAGGTTCGGCGAGGAGCTCTGCGCCTGGATCGTGCTGAAGCCGGGCGAGGCGCTGGAGGCCGAGGCGGTGCGCGACTTCTGCCGCGGCCAGATCGCCCACTACAAGATTCCACGGCACATCAAGTTCGTGGAAGGCTACCCCACGACAGTCACGGGAAAAGTGCAGAAATTTGCCATGCGCGAGGCGATGATCGCCGAACTTGACCTCAGCATCGAAAGAACGGCGTAAGTCGCGGCCATGAGGAAACTGACTTCGGCGGTCGATCCGGCGTCCGCCGCCTTCGCGGCCAACGCGGCGGTCAACGGGGGCCTGGCCGATGAGCTGCGGGCGCGCACCGCGACCACCGCGCTCGGCGGTTCAGAGGCCAGCCGCCAGCGCCACGTCTCGCGCGGCAAGCTCTTGCCCCGGGACCGGGTGATGCGGCTCCTGGATCCGGGCGCGCCCTTCCTGGAGGTGGGCGCCCTCGCCGCGAACGGCATGTACGACGACGAGGCGCCGGCGGCGGGCGTCATCACGGGGGTCGGCCGCGTCTCGGGCCGCGAGGTGGTGATCGTGGCCAACGACGCCACGGTGAAGGGCGGGGCCTACTATCCGATCACCGTGAAGAAGCACCTGCGGGCGCAGGAGATCGCGCTGCAGAACCGCCTGCCGTGCGTCTACCTGGTGGACTCCGGCGGCGCGAACCTGCCGCACCAGGCCGAGGTCTTCCCCGACCGCGAGCACTTCGGCCGCATCTTCTACAACCAGGCCCGCATGAGCGCCGAGGGGATCGCCCAGATCGCCTGCGTCATGGGCTCGTGCACGGCGGGCGGGGCCTATGTGCCGGCCATGAGCGACGAGACGGTGATCGTCCGCGGCGCGGGCGACGAGAGCCAGGGGACGATCTTCCTGGGGGGCCCGCCACTGGTGAAGGCGGCCACCGGCGAGGTGATCTCGGCCACCGACCTGGGCGGCGCCGACGTCCACGGCCGCCGCTCGGGCGTGGTCGACCACGTGGCCGAGAACGACGAACACGCGCTGGCGATCGTGCGCCGCATCGTCGCCAACCTGAACACCACCAAGATGCACGGCCTCGCCCTGGAGGTCCCCGAGCCCCCGGCCTACGACCCGGCCGAGCTGTACGGGATCGTGCCGCAGGACGTGCGCGCGCCCTACGACGTTCGCGAGGTGATAGCCCGCATCGTCGACGGCAGCCGCTTCGACGAGTTCAAGGCGCTGTACGGGACCACCCTGGTCACCGGGTTCGCGCGCATCTGGGGCTATCCCGTGGCGATCCTGGCCAACAACGGGGTGCTGTTCTCGGAGAGCGCGCTCAAGGGGGCGCACTTCATCGAGCTGGCCTGCAAGCGGAAGATCCCGCTGGTGTTCCTGCAGAACATCTCGGGCTTCATGGTGGGCGGCAAGTACGAGGCCGGCGGCATCGCCAAGGACGGGGCCAAGCTGGTGACGGCGGTGGCCAGCGCCGAGGTTCCCAAGTTCACCGTGCTGATCGGCGGCAGCTTCGGGGCCGGCAACTACGGCATGTGCGGCCGCGCCTACAGCCCCCGCTTCCTGTGGACCTGGCCCAACAGCCGCATCAGCGTCATGGGCGGGGAGCAGGCGGCCGCGGTCCTGGCCACCGTCCACCGCGACGCGGGCAAGTGGACGAAGGACCAGGAGGAGGCCTTCAAGGCCCCCATCCGCCAGACCTACGAGGACGAGGGCAATCCCTACTTCGCCACGGCGCGCCTGTGGGACGACGGCGTCATCGATCCGGTCCAGACCCGCGACGTCCTGGGCCTCTCCATCTCCGCCTCGCTGAATGCGCCGATCCCCGAGACGCGCTTCGGCGTGTTCCGGATGTGAGGCGCGACATGGCCGCCACGCTCCGCGCCGCCGGCGCGATTCATTGGAACCACGGACCACACAGACCACACCGACGCGTCCGTGCCCTCCGTGTGGTCCGTGGTTCCTTTCCATCGGCGCTGACGCGCCACGGAGCTTTCTGATGTTCCGCTCCGTACTCGTCGCCAACCGGGGCGAGATCGCGCGACGGGTGTTCGCCACGGCCCGGCGCCTGAACATCGAGACCGTGGCCGTGTTCTCGGAGGCCGACCGCGACGCCGCCCACGTGCGCGACGCCGACAAGGCGGTGCTGATCGGACCCGCGCCGGCGCGCGAGAGCTACCTGGTGGGCGAGAAGATCATCGCGGCCGCCAAGGCCGCGGGCGCCGAGGCGATCCACCCGGGCTACGGTTTCCTCTCCGAGAACGCCGACTTCGCCGAGGCCGTCACGGCGGCGGGCCTCATCTGGATCGGCCCGCCGCCGTCGGCGATCCGCGCCATGGGCCTGAAGGACGCCGCCAAGTCCCTGATGCAGAAGGCCGGGGTGCCGGTGACCCCCGGCTACCTCGGGGAAGACCAGTCGCCGGCGCGGCTGAAGGCCGAGGCCGACCGCATCGGCTATCCCGTGCTGATCAAGGCGGTGGCGGGCGGCGGCGGCAAGGGCATGCGCCTGGTGGAGAACGCCGGGGGGTTCGAGGCGGCCCTGGACTCGTGCCGACGCGAGGCCGCCGCCAGCTTCGGCGACGACCGGGTGCTGCTCGAGACCTACGTCACCCGGCCGCGGCACATCGAGGTGCAGGTGTTCGGCGACACCCACGGCGATGTCGTCCACCTCTACGAGCGCGACTGCTCGCTGCAGCGCCGCCACCAGAAGGTGATCGAGGAGGCGCCCGCGCCGGGCATGAGCGACCTGGCCCGCGCGGCGGTCACCCAGGCCGCCGTGAAGGCCGCCAAGGCGGTGGGCTATGTCGGCGCCGGCACCGTCGAGTTCATCGCCGACGCCAGCGACGGCCTGAAGGGCGACCGGATCTGGTTCATGGAGATGAACACCCGCCTGCAGGTGGAGCATCCGGTGACCGAGATGGTGACCGGGCTCGACCTGGTGGAATGGCAGTTCCGCGTCGCGGCGGGCGAGCCGCTGCCGCTCAGCCAGGACGAGATCGGCCTCACCGGCCACGCCGTGGAGGCGCGCCTCTACGCCGAGAACCCCGCGTCGGGCTTCCTGCCGTCGATCGGGCGGCTGGAGAGCTTCAGCCTGCCGACCAACGTGCGCTGCGACTCCGGGGTCGACGAAGGCGATGCGATCACGCCGCACTACGACCCGATGATCGCCAAGCTGATCGCCCACGCGCCCAACCGCGAGCAGGCCATCGCCGAGCTGTGCGACGCCTGTTCCGACGTCGAGGTCTGGCCGGTGAAGACCAACGCGGCCTTCCTGGTGCGCTGCCTGGAGAACCCCGAGTTCATCGCCGGCAGCGTCGACACGGGCCTGATCGGCCGCGACCTCGCGGCGCTCACCGCGCCGGCCGAGCCGTCCGCCGAGGCGGCGGCCACCGCGGGCTGGGCCTTCCGGGAGCGCGTGGAAGGCCGCGAGGCCGAGCCCACGCCCTGGGTCGAGCTGAAGGGCTTCCGCCTCAACGCCCCGCCGGCGGCCACCACCCGCCTGTTCCACGGCGACCGGGCGGTCGAGGCCGCGATGCCCGCCGAGCCGTCGCGCTTCGTGCACGTGGAGAGCGACGAGGCGGTCGTCGTGTTCGAGGGCGGCGAGGCGTTCGTGTTCCGCGACCATCCGCCCGTGGCCGACGCGGACGGCGCGGGCGGCGACGGCGCGATCCGGGCGCCCATGCCCGGGAAGATCACCCAGCTCTCGGTCAAGGCGGGCGACACGGTGGTCAAGGGCCAGACCCTGCTCGTGCTCGAGGCGATGAAGATGGAACACGCCCTCGCCGCCCCCTTCGACGGCACGGTCGAGGACCTGACGGCCGAACTGGGGGCCCAGGTGAGCGAGGGGACCGTGCTGGCCCGATTGGCGGGGGCCTGAGGCGGGCGTAAGCTCGCCGCATGTCCGAGACCCTCGCCCGCGATCCCCTGGCCGAGGCGCTGATCGAAGCGCTGGGCCCCGCCGCCGTCCTCACCGGGGAGGCCGCGCTGGAGAAGGCGCAGGGCTCGTGGATGCGGCTGGGGTCGCCACGCGCGGTCGTCTTCCCGCGGAACACCGCGGAGGTCTCGGCGGTGCTCAAGGTCGCGGACCGTCTGGGCGTTCCCGTCACCGCGTGGGGCGGCAAGACGGGGCTGGCGGGCGGCGCCACGGCCGACGACGCCATCGCGCTCAGCCTGGAGAAGATGAACCGCATCGAGGAGATCGACGTCGCCTCGGCCACCATGACGGTGGAAGCCGGCTGCATCCTGCAGGTGGCCTGCGAAGCCGCCGAGGCGCAGGGCCTCCTGCTGCCGCTGGACCTCGGCGCCCGCGGCTCGGCCACCATCGGCGGCAACATCTCCACCAACGCCGGCGGCAACCGCGTGGTCCGCTACGGCATGATGCGCGACATGGTGCTGGGGCTGGAGGCGGTCCTCGCCGACGGGACGGTCGTCTCGTCCATGAACCGGCTGATGAAGAACAACACCGGATACGACCTGAAGCAGCTCTTCATCGGCGCCGAGGGCACGCTGGGGATCGTCACCCGCGCGGTGCTGCGCCTGCGCAGCGCGCCGGTCAGCCAGAACACGGCCTACGTCGCGACGGACGACTTCGACGCGATCCCGCGCCTCCTGCGGGCCCTGGAGAGCGGCCTGGGCGGCGGCCTCTCGGCCTTCGAGGTGATGTGGCCGGCCTTCTACGACCTGGTGACCACGCCGCCGGCGAACGGGACCCCGCCGCTGCCGCACGGCTATCCCTTCTACGTCCTGGTGGAGTCGCTGGGCGGCGACGAGGCGGCCGACGCCGAGCGGTTCGAGCGGGTGCTGGGCAAGGCGCTGGAGGACGGGCTGATCGTCGACGCCGTGATCGCCAAGAGCCAGGCCGAGCGGGCGAAGATGTGGGCGCTGCGGGACGACGTGGGCCAGGTGAACCGCAATGGCCCCGCCGTCACCTTCGACGTCTCGCTGCGGATCGCCGACATGCCGGCCTACGTCGCCGAGATCGACGGCAAGCTCCGCGCGCGCTGGCCGAACGTGGACAACTACGTCTTCGGCCACCTCGGCGACGGCAACCTGCACGTCCTGGTCTGGACCGGCGAGAAGGGACCCGAGGTGAAGAAGGCGGTGGAGGACATCGTCTACGGACCGCTCAAGGCAATCGGCGGCTCGGTCAGCGCCGAACACGGCATCGGCCTGCACAAGAAGGCCTACCTCGCCATGTCGCGCAGCGAACCCGAGATCGCCCTGATGCGCACCCTGAAGCGCGCGCTGGACCCCAAGGGCATCCTCAACCCCGGCAAGATCCTGGACTGACGCGCGCCCGCCCGCGGTCCGCGGCTACGCCCCCGCGACGATCCCGGCGTCGTGCAGCCTGGCGATCTCGCCGCCCGACAGGCCCAGCAGCCCGGAAAGCACCTCGTCGGTGTGCTGGCCCAGGCGCGGGGCCGGCGTCACGGGCTTGCGCACGTCCTGCGGGATCGTCCCCATCGCGCCGGGCGCCGGATAGGTCCGGCCGCTGGGGTGGGTGATGGTCTCGAAGAGCGGGTTGTCCTTGTAGAGCCGGGGGTCGTCGAGCGCGGCCTCGAGCGTCTGGTAGCTGCCCCAGGTGACGCCGCCCGCGTCGAAGGCCGGCGTCAGTTCGGCCGCGGTCTTCGCCGCGAAGGCCCGCTCGAACAGCGGATAGAGGTGCTCGCGATGGACGAAGCGCAGGCCCTCGTCCCTGGCGAACGAGACGCCGAGGCGCGCCTCGACCTCGGCCACCTGCCCGGCGATCCCCAGGGTGTCCAGCGCCTTGGACCACTGCTTGGGCGTGATGCAGAGCAGCATCAGCTTCTCGCCGTCCCTGGTGGTGAAGTCGCGGCCGAAGGCGCCGAAGACGTCGTTGCCCATGCGCGGGCGCTGGTGGCCGGTCATCAGGGTCTCGGCCGTGAAGCCCAGGTTCGCCATGGTGGCCGCGCCGATGTCGGAGAGCGGCGCGCGGATCTCCCGGCCGCCGCCCCCGCGCATGCGCGCCAGCAGCGCCGAGACGAGGCCGAAGGCGCAGTAGGCGCCCGTCAGCAGGTCCCAGGCGGCGAGCACGTGGTTCACCGGCCGCGGGTCGCCCTGGGGGCCCGTCATCAGCGGCAGGCCCAGCGCCGAGTTGATGGTGTAGTCCATCCCCTGCGAGCCGTCGGCCCAGCCCATCACCCGCACGCAGATCAGGTCGTCGCGCAGCTTCCTCAGGGTCTCGTACGACAGGAAGCCGTCCACCGGGAAGTTGGTGACGAAGAGGCCGCCGTCGTCGCCGGGCGCGGTGGCCAGCCGCTGGGCCAGTTCGCGGCCCTCGGGCCGCCCGAGGTCGATGGCCACCGACTTCTTGGCCTTGTTCAGGCTCTCCCAGTAGAGGCTGTCGCCCTTCTCGTCGACGGGCCAGCGGCGGAAGTCCGGCCCACCGCCGACGGTGTCGATGCGGATCACCTCGGCGCCCATCTGCGCGAGATAGAGCCCGCACGTGGGTCCCGCCACGAAAGCCGAGGCCTCGACCACCCTCAGGCCCTTCAGCAGGTCGTACATCGCAGTCCCCCGCGGCTATCCCGGCGAGGCCGGAGTCCGGATCGAATGGCGCCGAATGGCGTGCATGTCCCTTGCGGCAGTCAACGCCGCCGTCGCCGCAGGCTCCGCTCAGGCGACGAGGTTCGTCACCTCTTCGACCTCGTCGGGCGTCAGCTCCCACGTCGCGGTGGCGGCGTTGGCGGCGACCTGCTCGGGCGTGGTCGCGCCCGCGATCACCGAACTGACCACCGGATGGCCCAGCAGCCAGGCGAAGGCGAGTTCCAGGATCGTGTGGCCGCGCGCCTCGGCCCACTGGGTCAGCGCTTCGACCCGGTCGAAGTTGGCGTCGCTCATGGCCTGCTGGCCGCGCGCGCCCCAGGCCGCCAGACGCGTGCCTTCCGGCGGGGGCTCGCCGCGGCGGTACTTGCCCGAGAGCAGGCCTGAGGCCAGCGGGAAGAACGGCAGGAAGCCCAGGCCGAAGTGCTCGCAGGCCGGAAGCACCTCGCGCTCCACGTCGCGCTCGAGCAGCGAGTACAGATTCTGCGCCGAGACGAAGCGGGTCCCGCCCGCCGCCGTCCAGTCGGCGTCGGCGATCTGCCAGCCCGAGTAGTTCGAGTTGCCGATGTAGCGGACCTTGCCCTGGGCCACGAGGTCGTCCAGCGCGCGCAGCGTCTCGTCCACCGGCGTGTCCGCGTCGGGCTGGTGGTGCTGGTAGAGGTCGATGTAGTCGGTGCCCAGGCGGCGCAGGCTGTCCTCGACCGCCTGCATGATCCACTTGCGCGAGCCGCCCTGCTTCTTCGGATCGCCGCCCACCCGCATGCCGAACTTGGTGGCCAGCACGATCTCGTGCCGGCGCTTGCCCAGCGCCTTGCCGAGGAACTCTTCCGACTTCGTCCCGCCATAGATGTCGGCGGTGTCGAACAGGGTGACGCCGGCGTCGATCGCGGCGTCGACCACCTTCTGCGTCTGCGCCTCGTCGATGCGCATGCCGAAGTTGTTGCAGCCCAGGCCGATGACGCTGACCTTGAGCCCCGAGTTCCCCAGCCGGCGGACCTTCATCGCGACCTCCCGTTCCGTGTTCCTGCGGGCCGACCCTAGCCGCACCCGCCGAAGCCGCGCCAGCGGAGAACGACGCTCTTCAGGTTGGTTGTCGCCGCGTTCACCTCGTTCGTTGGCGATATTGCAAGGCCGGCATCGTTAACTCCCCGAGAGAACACAAGAAAAACTCGGTCGGGTGACTTCATGCGGCTCGTAACCATCGCAAGCCTCGGCGCCTCGGCGGTCCTCGGCCTCGGGGCCCTCTTCGTGGCCAAGATCGCACTGCCCAATGCGGCGACGGCGAAGGCGACCGGGCCCCGCGTGGAGGCCGCCGGCGAGCCCCTGGTCGTCGCGTCCCGCGCCATCAAGTACGGCGAGAAGCTGAACGCGGGCATGCTGAAGGTGGTGAAGGCGCCGCGCAGCGCGGTGCCGCAGGGATCCTTCACCACGGTCGAGGCCGTCCTGGCCGCCGACCACGGGGGCGCTCCGGTCGCCCTGACGCCGCTGGCGTCCGCCGAGGCCATCCTGCCCACGAAGATCTCCGGGCCCGGCGCGCGGCCCACCGTCGCCGCCGAGGTCGCCGAGGGCTTCCGCGCCTACACGATCAAGGTCGACGACGCGACCGGGGTGGGCGGCCACGCGCTGCCCGGCGACCGCGTCGACGTGGTGCTGATGCGCGACCTGACGCCGAACGGCCCGACCCGCAGCTACATCTCGCACGTGGTCGTGCAGAACGTCCGCGTCCTGGGCGTCGACCTCAACGCCGACCCGACGTCGGCCAAGCCCGCCAGCCCGAACACCGCCACGCTCGAGGTCTCGATCGAGGACTCCCAGAAGCTGTCGATCGCCTCCACGCTCGGCGAGCTCTCGCTGGCGCTGCGCCGGAACGGCGAGGCCACCATCGCGAAGGCCGGCCCCATGCGCGTGCCCGACTTCCTGGGCGGCGGCGTCCGCACCGGCGCCGTGCGCACGGCGTACCGCGCTCCGGTCAGCTACGGGATCGTCATCGTCGAAGGCGAGTCCCGTAAGCGCTCGTCCCCGAAGAAGGCGGCCGCAGCGGCGGCGCCGGCCCCGGTCGCGGCCCCCGCCGCGCCGACCCCGGTCGCGTGACTCCATGAAGACCACCATGTTCAAGCTGACCCGCACCCTGGTCAGCGCCCTCGTGGGCGCGACCCTGCTCACCGGGTTCGTGGCGCCCGGGGCCGCACAGGCCCAGACGCTCGCGAGCGAGCCGGCTCTGCGCCGGACGATCTACGTGCCGCGCGACAAGTCGCTCAGCTATCGCCTGGGCCAGCCCGCCTCGCGCATCGTCGTGGCCCAGCCCGAAGTGGCCAAGGTCACCGCGACGGGCGACTCCAGCTTCTACGTGCAGGGGATGGAGTTCGGCTCCACGAACCTGCTGGTCTACGGCCCCGGCGGGCGACTGCTGCAGGTGATCGACATCCGCGTGGGCTACGACGCCGCCAGCCTTCAGCACGACCTGACCAACGCCTACCCCGGCGAGGCCATCCAGGTGCGGAACCTGGGCGAGCAGCTCATGCTGGCCGGCGAGGTCTCGAACTCCGGGATCCAGCGCCGCGCCGAGGAGATCGCCGAGCGGTACGCCCCCGACGCGGTGATCTCGCGCCTGTCGGTCCGCGACGCCCAGCAGGTGGTGCTGGAGGTGCGCGTCCTCGAGGCGACGCGGTCGAAGCTGCAGGACATCGGCTTCACCTTCGACGTGATCAACAACTCGCTGAACTTCTCGGGTGGCAACGGCCTCATCGGGGCAAGCCCGCCCGCTGGCCTGTTCCAGCTGTTCGGCGGCTCGGGCGACACGCGCATCGACACGGCGCTGGGCGCGCTCGAGGAAAAGGGCGTCATCCGCACCCTGGCGCGGCCCAACCTCGTAGCCATCTCGGGCCAGAAGGCGACGTTCCACGCCGGCGGCGAGTACCCCTATCCGGTCCCGCAGCGCGACAACCTGATCAGCCTGGAGTTCCGCAAGTACGGCGTCGAGCTCGTCTTCACCCCCGTGGTGCAGGACAACGGCCTGATCCGCCTGGAGGTCGAGCCCAAGGTCAGCCAGCTGGACTTCACGAACTCGCTGCGCGTGTCGGGCTTCACGGTGCCCGGACTCATCATCCGCCAGACGAAGACGACGGTGGAGCTGAAGGGCGGAGAGTCCCTGCAGATCGGCGGCCTCTTCCAGCGCGACTACGCCAACTCGCTCCGCCAGATTCCCGGCATCGGCTCGGTGCCGATCCTGGGCGCCCTGGCGCGCTCCAGCCGCTGGAAGCAGGCCGACACCGAGCTGATCGTGATCGTCACGCCCCGCTTCTCGACGGCGGAAGACAAGGCGCGGGCGGCGGCGACCACTTCGCCCCCCGGCAAGGCCCCGCGCGCCCTGGACCTGCAGCTGAACGGCAAGGCGCTGGATCGTCCGCTGAGCGGCGAGGAGGGTCGTTGATGCCCGGATCGAGTCTGATCCGCGGCCGGCGTATCCTCGCTCTGGGCGCAGGCTTCACCGCGGCGCCCGACGGTCCCCTCGCGGGCGCCGTCGTCGAACAGGGCGCCATCGCCCAGCTCGAGTCCCTGCCCCCCGGCGCCTGCGACCTGGTCCTCATCGACGGGGACGCATGGGACGCCGCGGCGCTGGCGCAGGCCGTGAAGGCGCTCTCGGGCCTCCGGTCCGCGCCGCCGGTTCTCCTGGTCGGCGAGACGCTCCCCGCCGGGCTGGTCCGCAACATCCTGCGCATGTCGGCCGCCGACATCCTCGAGGCGCCCTTCTCGCCCGAGCAGCTGACCGCCGCGGTGGCCGCCCTCCTGGCCGAGGCCCAGCCCGCGCCCACGCAGGACGCTCCGGGCGCCTCGCGCTGCTGGGGCGTGACAGGCGCCGTGGGCGGCGCCGGAGCGACGACCATCGCGATCGAGATCGCCCACGCGCTGGCCGTGCAGGCCAACAAGGACCGGGCCGTCTGCCTCGTGGACCTCAACCTCGCGGACGGCGCGGCGGCCGCCTACCTCGGCGCCCAGCCGACCACCCGGCTGGCGGACTTCGGCCACGCCGCCGACCGTATCGACGCGGCGATGCTGCACGCCTTCATCACGCCGGTGTCCAAGGGCCTGGACCTGATGGCCGGCGTCCGGGATCCGAACGCCTTCGACGCCGTCGGGCGCGAGGCCGTCCTGCGCATGCTGGAAGTGGCGTGCGAGTGCTACGACTGGGTCATCCTGGACCTTCCGCGGCATCGCCGGCCATGGACCCTGGAGGCGCTGGCGGGCTGCGACGAGGCGCTGGTCATCTCCGAGCTGACGGTCCCGGCGCTGCTGGCGGCGCGGGCCTGCTCGGACGAGATCGAGGCCGGGATCGGCACGGGCCTGCGCCCGCGCATCGTCCTGAACCGCCTGGCGAGCCGCATGTTCGGCCCGGCGCCCTCCATGGGCGAGGCCGAGAAGGCGCTGCAGCGGAAGGCCGAAGCCGGGATCAGCTCGGACTGGGAAGCGGCCGCGGCCTCGGCGAACCTCGGCGGCCCGATCGCCCAGCACCGGCCGAAGTCGAAGATCGTGAAGGACGTCCAGAGCCTGGTCCAGAAGCTGGTCGCCCAGCCGCCGCGGCGCGACCAGCCCGCCAAGGCCGCCTGACCATGGGCCGGTTCAGTCTCGCGCGTTCCGCCCCGGCCCCGGCTCCCCAGCCGGCGCCGGCGCCGCAGTCGTCAGCGCCCGCACCCGCCGCTCCGAAGCCGGAGCCGAAGCCCAAGGGACCGCCTCCCGGCGACGCCCAGTTGGACCTTCGCCTGCGCCTGCATGCCCGGCTGATCGACGAGCTGGACCTGTCCAAGCTCGACAAGCTCGACGAGGCCGAGCTGCGCCGGCAGGTGCTCGGCCAGGTCACCGAGTTCGCCCGCGCCGAGCGCATGGCGCTGAACGCCAAGGAGCTCGAGGTCCTGGGCGCCTCGATCTACGACGAGATGGTGGGCCTGGGTCCCATCGAGCCGCTGCTCAAGGACGACTCGATCAACGACATCCTGATCAACGGCCCGTTCCAGGTGTACGTCGAGCGGCGCGGGGAGCTCGAGCTCACGCCGATCCGCTTCCGCGACAACGACCACCTGCTGCGGATCGTGAACCGCATCGTCGCCGGCGTCGGCCGCCGGATCGACGAAAGCCAGCCCATGGTGGACGCCCGCCTGCCCGACGGCAGCCGCGTGAACGCCGCTATCCCGCCGATCGCCATCGACGGCTGCTCGGTCTCGATCCGGAAGTTCTCGAAGAAGCCGCTGACGCTGGAGAAGCTGGTCGAGTTCAAGGCCATGACGCCCGCGATGGCCGAGTTCCTGCACGGCGCGGTGAAGAGCCGCGTCTCCACGGTGATCTCGGGCGGCACCGGCTCGGGCAAGACCACGCTCTTGAACGCCCTGTCGGCCGCCATCAGCCACGGCGAACGCCTGATCACCATCGAGGACGCCGCCGAGCTGCAGCTGCAGCAGCCGCACGTGGTGCGCATGGAGACGCGTCCGCCGAACATCGAGGGCAAGGGCGAGATCCGCCAGCGCGAGCTGGTCAAGAACGCGCTTCGGATGCGTCCCGACCGGGTGATCCTGGGCGAGGTGCGCTCGGAAGAAGCCTTCGACATGCTGCAGGCCATGAACACGGGCCACGAGGGCTCGATGGCCACCATCCACTCGAACAACCCGCGCGAGGCCATCAGCCGCCTGGAGCAGATGGTGGCCATGGGCGGCCTCAACATCGGTCCCGAGGCCGTGCGCTACCAGATCGCCGCCGCCGTGGGCCTGGTGGTGCAGGTGAACCGCCTGTCCGACGGCAAGCGCAAGGTCACCCACGTGACCGAGATCGTGGGCATGGAAGGCAACGTCGTGCAGATGCAGGACATCTTCCTCTACCACCGGACCCATACCGATCCCGACGGCACCGTCCACGGCGAGCACCGCGCCACCGGGCTGCGCCCCCGCGCCCTCGACGAGATGCTCCGCCGGGGCATCCCCTACGACACGGCCAACTTCGATCCGAAGAAGGTGCTCTGATGTTCGGTCTCGAGATCGACGCCAGGCTGATCGTCATGATCATGATCGGCGCCGCGGTCTTCGCCGGCGTCCAGGGGCTGACCGGCCTGGCCACCGTGGCCACGCAGAAGCGCAAGCTGAACCAGCGCCTGAAGATCGGCGAGAAGGTCGAGGGCATCTCGGCCCTCGTCGTCGAGCTCCGCAAGCAGCGGGGCCTCACGGCCTCGGGCGAGCGGAACAAGGGCGCGCTCAAGTGGCTGTCGGACCTGATCGTCGCCTCCGGCCTGCCGTACGACCAGAAGAAGTGGGCGATGTACGTGGCGGCCGCCGCCGTCGTCGGCGCGCTGGCCGCGGGCATCCTGACCCGCACGCCGGTCGGCTTCATGGGCGGCGCCCTGATCGGCGGGCTCTTCGCCCCGCTCGGCTACCTCAAGTTCAAGGCGGGCCGCCGCGCCGCCCAGCTCGGCTTCCAGCTGCCCCAGGCGCTCGACATCATCGTGCGAAGCCTCGAGGCCGGACACCCGGTGCCTGCTGCCGTGGGCCTGGTGGGCCGCGAGATGAGCGATCCCATCGGGACCGAGTTCGGCATGGCCGCCGACGAGATCGCCTATGGCGCCACCCTGGAGCAGGCCGTCGAGCGCATGTCCGAGCGCTGCCAGCATCCGGACGTGGACCTGTTCGCCGCCACCGTGCGCCTGCAGGAGCGCACGGGCGGCAACCTGACGGGCCTCCTGAAGCTGAACGCCAACACGGTCCGCGACCGGCACAAGATGAGGCTGAAGATCAAGGCCGCCTCGTCCGAAGGGCGCGCCTCGGCCATGATCCTGACCGCGGCCCCGTTCCTGGCGCTGGGGATGATCGTGATGATCTCGCCGAAGTTCTACGGCGACGTGATCGACGAGCCGATGGTCAAGTACGGCCTGGCGGGGCTCGGGTTCTGGATCTTCCTCGGCAACCTGATCATGCGTCGCATGATCGACATGCGGCTCTGACCCGATGCCCCTGGAGACCCTCCTCTACCTCGCCGGCCTCGTGCTGACCCTCGGCGCCCTTGCCGGCGTCGCGCTCCTCGTGTTCGGCGAACTGCGGGTCCGGGCCCTGCGGCGCAACCGCCTCGCCGGCGCCATGGCGGGCGGCCGCGGCCAGCCGCTGGTGGACCGCTCCGGCCCGGCCTTCGGCGAACGGTTCCTGGGCGCGATCCGCCGGCTGGGACAGCAGAGCGCCGTGCGGGACCCGGCCAAGGTCTCGCTGCTCAGGTCGCGCCTGATGCAGGCGGGCTTCTACAGCCGCGAGGCGCCGGTGATCTTCCTGGGCGTCAAGGCCGTGGCCCTGGCCATCGCCACCGGCGGCGTCCTCCTGACCCTGCCCGCGATGATCGGCCAGAAGGGCGGCAACCTGGGCGCGCTGGCCATGGCCGTGGGCGTGTCCCTGGTGGCGCTGTACGGGCCCGAGTACGTGCTCAAGGCCCGCAAGTCGAACCGCGAGCGTGAGTACCTGGAGGGCTTCCCGGACCTGCTCGACCTGCTCGTGGCCTCGGTGGAGGCAGGGCTGTCCCTGGACGCCGCGGTCAGCCGCGTGACCGAGGAGCTCGAGCGCCGCTACCCCAATCTCACCATCCACCTGCGCTTCCTCGTGCTGGAGCTGAGGGCCGGGCGCGCCCGCAAGGAGGCCTGGAGCGCCTTCGCCGATCGCCTCGGCATCGACGACGCCCGCGCGCTGGCGACCATGCTGCGTCAGGCCGAGGAGATGGGCACCAGCCTGGGCGAGACGCTGTCGGTGTTCTCGGCCGACATGCGCGCCAAGCGCATGCTGCGGGCCGAAGAGAAGGCGCTGGGACTGTCGGCCAAGCTGACCGTGCCGCTGATCCTGTTCATCTTCCCGGCGCTGCTGGGCGCCCTGATGCTGCCGGCCGCGGCCCGTCTGGTCCACGTGTTCGGAAACGGCGCCCCCGGAAGCTGAGACGGCGAGTTCCTCTGGCCGCGCGCGCGGATTGGCCC
This sequence comes from Phenylobacterium sp., assembly GCF_016793225.1. Lineage (GTDB taxonomy): Bacteria > Pseudomonadota > Alphaproteobacteria > Caulobacterales > Caulobacteraceae > Phenylobacterium. The sequence continues at coordinate 7,812 of NZ_JAEUMN010000181.1, read as the reverse complement.
TAACAGCCGATCCCGAAGGTCGACATGAGGAGCCCGCCGATGTCCGAAGCCAACCTGCGCCCCGAGACCCTGCTGCTTCACGCAGGCTGGCGGGCCGACCCGACCACCGGCTCCGTGGCGGTGCCGATCCACCAGACCACCTCGTACCAGTTCCGCGACGCCGACCACGCGTCGGCGCTGTTCGCCCTCCAAGAGCTGGGAAACATCTACACGCGGATCATGAACCCCACGACCGACGTGCTCGAGAAGCGCATCGCCGCGCTCGAGGGCGGGGTCGGCGCCCTGGCGGTGGCCTCGGGCCAGGCCGCCTCGGCCTTCGCGGTCCAGAACCTTGCCCGCGCCGGCGACAACATCGTCAGCTCCACCGACCTCTACGGCGGCACCTGGAACCTGTTCGCCAACACCCTCAAGGACCTCGGCATCGAGGTGCGCTTCGTGGACCCCAAGGACCCGGAGGCCTTCCGCCGCGCCACCGACGCGCGCACGCGCGCCTACTACGCCGAGACGCTGCCGAACCCGAAGCTGGAGGTGTTCCCGATCGCCGAGGTGGCCGCCATCGGCCGCGAGTTCGGCATCCCGCTGATCATGGACAACACCGCGGCGCCCCTGATCTGCCGGCCGTTCGACCACGGCGCGGCGATCATCGTCTACTCGGCCACCAAGTACCTGGGCGGGCACGGCACCTCGATCGGCGGCCTGATCGTGGACTCCGGGACGTTCGACTGGGAGGCCAATCCCGAGCGCCAGCCGCTGCTCAACACGCCCGACCCGTCGTACCACGGCGCGGTCTGGACCCAGGCCGTGAAGCCGCTCGGCCCGATCGCCTACATCCTGCGCGCGCGGGTGATCCTGCTCCGCGACCTGGGCGCGGCCCTTTCGCCGTTCAACGCCTTCCAGATCATCCAGGGCATGGAGACCCTGGCGCTGCGCATGGAGCGCCATTGCGCCAACGCCTCGGCGGTCGCCAAGCACCTGGCCGGCCGCAAGGGCGTGACCCGCGTGATCCACCCCTCGCAGCAGTCGGACCTCGCGGCCGAGCGCTCCGCGAAGTACCTGAAGGGCGGCCACGGCGGCCTGCTGGGCTTCGAACTGGAGGGCGGCGTCGAGGCGGGCCGGCGCTTCATCGACGCGCTGAAGCTGTTCTACCACGTGGCCAACATCGGCGACGCGCGCAGCCTCGCGATCCACCCGGCCTCGACCACGCACTCGCAGCTCACGCCCGAGGAGCAGGCGGCTACCGGGGTCTCGCCCGGCTACGTGCGCCTCTCCATCGGCCTGGAGCACATCGACGACATCCTGGCCGACCTGGAACAGGCCCTGACCGCCGCGGGGGCGTAAGCCCCCCTTCCTTTCCCGCTTGCGGGAAAGGGGGACCGCTCGCCGAGCCCGCAGGGCGTAGAGCGAGGGGTGGAAAGGGTACTGGCCCGCGGGAAGGCGACCGCCCCCTACAGCCCCAGCGGCCGGTAGGGTCCCAGGATCAGCTGCTCGAACACGCCGACGCCCACCTGCTCGGGGCGTCCGGGCTCGCGCAGCGTGGCCTTGCTGATCGCCTGGATGTGCAGGTTGCCCATGTCGCTCGTGTCGAAGTTCGCGCAGTCGAGGTCCTCGCGGGCCACCGCCAGCTCGCCTTTCAGCGCGCCGTGCCGCCAGTCGCCGCCATAGCCGATGCCGCGCATCAGGAAGGTGGCCATGGGCTCGATCGTCACCGTCGCCTCGCCCTGGTCCATCGGGATGGTCAGGACCCCGCCCCGGGCGTGGCGCGTGCCGGGGATCAGGTCTGTGGCCATCGTCGCCGCCTCGGTCTCGAAACCGCCGTGCGGCCCGGCGCCGTCCGGGAGGATCACCGCCCGCGTGTTCCACGGCTTGCCGTCGGGGTCGGCGTTGATGTGGAAGTAGACGCTGCGGTCCTCGAAGTTCAGGGGCGTCCACTGCCAGAAGAAGCCGGCGATGCCCGCGCCGGGGGTCGCCTGCGAGTCCGGCGCGCCGACGGGCCGGATGCCCCACGAGCGGTCGCGCGTGCCGACCCAGCCGGACAGGTCCAGCCGCTGCCCGTCCACCTCGACCCATCCCGACACGCGCACGTTCTGCGTCAGGCGCGTGTAGTCCATGAACAGTCGCGGGCCGTTGCGCTTGACGAAGCGGGGCTCCTCGATCGGGAAGGCGCGGCCTTCGAAGACGATCTCGCCCGCAATGCCGTCGGTCTTGGTCACCGTCACCTTGAGGCGCTGCAGCGGCTCGAGGATGTCGATCGCGATCGGTCCGACGCTCAGGTCCATGCGCTCGTAGCCCAGGATCCGCGACGCGTGCAGGCAGCTTTCCTTGCCGTCCTTCACGACCGCGATGTGGGCGTCCGCCACGCTGAGGGCGGGATAGACGCCGTAGGCGACGGCCACAAACGCCGAGCCGTCGGGCGCATAGGCGTTGAAGAAGTAGCGGTCGTAGAAGTTGCGGTCCGAACCGGCGTAGGCGATCGGCTCCGGGGTCTGGTGGATGGGATAGTCGTCGCCCTTCGTCAGCATCCTGCCGCGCCCTCCGATTGACGCGCCGTCACCCTTGCGGGGGCGGGGCGCGCGGGTATCAACTCCGCGCCACACATAAGAACAAACAGGAGGCGTCGTCCCGCGTGACCTCGCGTCAGGGGGCCGACGATTTTGCGATGAGCGTCATGACCGCCGCGGACCACCGGATCCCGAACGACCATGCGGCCAACCTGGCCGACCCCGCCGCCTACGCCGACGGCCGGATCCACGAGACCTACCGCTGGCTGCGCAGGAACGAGCCGTTCGGCGTGGCCGAGATCGAGGGCGTCGACCCCTTCTGGGTAGCCGTGAAGCACGAGGACATCCTCGAGATCAGCCGCCAGAACGACCTCTGGCACAACGGCGACCGCAATCCGGTGCTGACCAGCAAGATCGCCGACCAGAAGGTGCGCGAGATGATGGGCGGCAGCCCGCACCTCCTGCGCACCCTGATCCACATGGACGCGCCCGATCACCTCAAGTACCGCGCCCTCACCCAGGCCTGGTTCATGCCGCAGAGCCTCAAGCGGCTCGAGGATCGCATCCGCGTCATCGCCCGCGCGGCGGTCGACAAGATGGCGGCGAAGGGCGGCGAGTGCGACTTCGTCAATGAGGTGGCGCTGCACTATCCGCTGCACGTGATCATGACGATCCTAGGCGTGCCCGAGAGCGACGAGCCCCGGATGCTGCGGCTGACCCAGGAGCTGTTCGGCGCCACCGACCCCGAGCTGGGCCGCAGGTCGGCGGACGCGGACAAGCCTCCGCAGGAGCGGCAGATGGACTTCAGCGTCATCACCGACTTCTTCGAGTACTTCCGCCGCCTGTCGGAGTCCCGCCGCGCCAATCCCACCGACGACCTCGCCAGCGTGATCGCCAACTCGACGGTCGACGGCCAGCCGATCTCGGACCTCGAGGCGATGAGCTACTACATCATCGTCGCCACCGCCGGGCACGACACCACCTCGTCCTCGACCGCCGGCGCGCTCTGGGCGCTGGCGGAGAACCCCGCCGAGTTCCGGAAGGTGAAGGCCGATCCCTCGCTGATCCCGGGCCTGGTGGACGAGTCGATCCGCTGGACCACGCCGGTGAAGACCTTCATGCGCACCGCCACGGCCGACACCGAGGTGCGCGGCCGCGCCGTCAGGCAGGGGGACTGGCTGATGCTCTGCTACGCCTCCGGCAACCGTGACGAGGACGTCTTCGAGGCGCCCGACACCTTCCGCGTGGACCGTTCGCCCAACAAGCACCTGGCGTTCGGCTACGGCGCGCACCTTTGCCTGGGCCAGCACCTGGCGAAGATGGAGATGCGCATCCTCTGGGAGGAGCTGTTCCCGCGCCTGAAGTCGGTCGAGATCGCCGGAACGCCGGCGCTCAGCGAGGCCTTCTTCGTCAACGGACCGAAGCGGCTGCCGATCCGCTTCGAGATGGCCTGACTTGGCCCACCCGCTCGAAGCGCGGCTGGCCGGCTATATCGCGGCCCGCCTGCCACACGCCACCGATGTCGCCATCTCGGCGCTGGAGCGGATCTCGGGCGGCGCCAGCCGCGAAACGTACCGGTTCGTACTCTCCTGGACCGAGGCCGGCGGCCAGCGCCACCGCCGGCTGATCCTGCGCCGGGATCCGCCGGCCAGCCTGATCGACACCGAGCGGCGCGTGGAATTCGAGGCCTATCGCGCCTTTCGCGGCTCGTCCGTCCCCGTCCCCGAGATGCTGTGGCTGGAAGAGGGCTCGGACGCGCTCGACCATCCCTTCTTCGTCGCCGAGGAGATCGCGGGCTTCCAGGCCTCCCCGCAGCAGCTGTTCGCGAGCCCGCCGGACGTTCTGGAGCGGATCGCCCGGCGCAAGTGGACGATCCTGGGCGAGATCGCGCGCGCCGACCCCGTGGCGCTGGGCCTCGACCGCTGGATGGCCGCGCCCGAGCGCGACGCCTGCTGGCGGCGCGAGCTCGACCACTGGGAGGCCCTGATCGACAAGGACGAGGCCGAGCCCCTGCCGATCACCCGGGCGGCCATCCGCTGGCTCCGCGCCAACCCGCCGCCGCCGGCCCAGAAGCTGAGCGTCGTGCACGGCGACTTCCGGACCGGCAACTTCCTCTACGATGCGCAGGGCGAGATCCACGGCGTTCTCGATTGGGAGATGAGCCACCTGGGCGACCCCCTCGAGGACCTCGGCTGGAGCCTCCAGCCCGTCTGGACCTTCGGCCAGGGGAAGGCCGGCGGTCTCTGCGATCAGGCCGCGGCCGTCGCGATCTGGGAGAGCGCCTCCGGCCTGAAGGCCGATCCGGCCGCCCTTCACTGGTGGATCCTCTTCAACTGCGTGAAGGCCCAGGGCATCTGGGTGGGCTCCGCCGCCGCCTTCAACCGCGGGGGCAACAAGGCGCCGATCATGATCTACCCGGCGTGGTGGCTCATCAACGCGCAGGACCGCGCCATGCTGCAGGTCATGGGGAAGCTATGAACCCGCCCGTTCCCGCCGTGCTGGCCGAATTGGCGGCGCTCCTGGGCCGCAACGCCCTCCCGGACGTGCCTCCGGCCGAACGCGCCAGCGACCTCGGCCTTTCCGCCATGCTGCTGGGTTTGGCGGCCGAGATGTGGGATCGCCAGGCCGCGATCCTGGTCGAGGAGAACCGCGCCGTCCGCGCCCTGCTGGGCGAGTCCGGCGAGGACGGCGATCTGCGCCTCACCGCGCTCAAGGCCGAGAACGATCGGCTGCGCGCCCGCCTCATCGAGGCGCACGCCGCCGCCGAGGCCGAAGGCGACGCCGCTCGACAGGCCGCCATCTGGACCGAGCTCGCCGCCTCCACCGAGCGACGCCGGCTGTCGACCGCGCCGGTCTGATTCAACCGGCGGCGTCAATCCGATCGCAACACTGCCGCCTCAGCATGCCCGAAAGACAGAGGTGGGCAGACCATGGCCGCGGCCAAGCGCGAATCCGCAATCAGCGACCCGGTGGTCGAGAAGCTCGACGACGGGCACTACGACCGCGAGCTCGCCCGCTGGCAGGCCCAGATCGACGAGGCCGCCGCGGTGCTGCGCCGCGCCCACGAGGCGATGAAGGCCGAGAACACGCTCGTCTCCTAGAGCGCGTTCCGAAAAGTGGAACCCGGTTTTCGGGTCGAAACGCGCTCAAGATACTGATTCAGCGGCCCACCAGGCGGTCGATCAGGGCCTGGTCGCTATCGTAGACCCAGCACTCCGCGAGCAGTCCGCCGGCGACCCGGTAGACCAGCACCCGCTCCACCTCGACCGGCGGCGTCCCGAGCGCCTCCCGCGCGATCACGACACCCCGCTCCGCGCCGGCCATCACGTCGACCACGCGCACCAGCCGCCGCTGCGTCCGCCGGCCGAACTCCGCCAGCGCCTGCAGGGCCGCAACCTTGCCGGCATGGCGCCCGGAGAGCGCATGCGAGCCGCCCCAGTGCAGCACGATGTCGTCCGCGTAGCCCGCCACGACGGCGGCGGTGTCGCCCCGGCTCCAGGCCTCGGCGTAGGCCCGGACGGGCCCGAGTATGTCGGGGCGCATGGCGGAATCTCCTTTCGCTGTGGCGGGATAGGCGAGGGCGGCCAGCAACGTCCGGCGGTTCACGGCGCGACCGGCGTGAGCCAGGTGCGCCGCTCCGAACGGATGAACGCCTTCTCCTGGGCGAACGCGAAGTTCGCGGCGCCCTCGGGGGAAGCCTTCAGCCGCGCGCGATAGGCCTCGTAGGCCGCGAGGCTCGAAAACGAGATCAGCGCCAGCGCCACGTCGTTCTCGCCCTCGTGCGGCAGGAAGTAGCCGATCAGGTCGCCGCCGTTCGCGGGGATGATCGCGCCCCAGGCGCGGGCGTAGGCCTCGAAGGCGTCGCGCTGGAACGGGTCGATGACATAGCGGATGCAGCAGGTGACGGTCATGACGGGCTCCGGTTCGAGGAACCTCGGGATAGCCGCCCTCCGCGACCCCATGCTTCGACCAGGACCGAAGCGTGGCGGCGCCGGATGATGTAGGGTCGCCGGCGATGAGGCTGGGTCCCGACATCACCCGCATCGCCGCCCTCCTGGGCGACCCCGCCCGCGCCAACATGCTCTCGGCGCTGATGAGCGGGGAGGCGCTCACCGCGGGCGAGCTGGCCCGCGAGGCCGGCGTGACGGCCCAGACCGCCAGCTCGCACCTGGCCCAGCTGGAAGCCGGAGGCCTGCTGACGCGCCGGATCCAGGGCCGGCACAACTACTTCACCCTCGCAGGCCGCGACGTGGCCGAGGCGATGGAGCACCTGGCGCTGCTGGCGGACCGCGCCGGCCACATGCGCACGCGCCCCGGCCCGCGCGACCCGGCCCTGCGCCGCGCGCGCGTCTGTTACGACCATCTGGCCGGCGATGCGGGCGTGGCCATGCTGGACGCCTTGATCTCCCAGGGACGCATCGCCGATCACGAGGGCGCCCTGGCGCTGACCGACGCCGGCCGCGCCTTCGCCCGCGACTTCGGCGTCTGCCTGGAGACGACCGGCCGTCGCCCGCTCTGCAAGGCCTGCCTCGACTGGAGCGTGCGCCGAAGCCATCTGGCCGGCGTGCTGGGCGCGGGCCTGCTGGCGCGGATCTACGAACTGGGCTGGGCCCGCCGCCTGGACGGCACGCGCATCGTCGCCTTCAGCGCCCCGGGCCTGCGCGCCTTCGAGCAGACCTTCGGGCCGGTCCCGGCGGCCTCCGGGGCGTGAGCGAAGCAGCGCCGCGGGCTACCGAAGCCGTTCCAGCGTCCTCGGGTCGGGTCGGCCGTCGAAGTACTTCGCGAGCGCGGCCCGCACACCGGCCTCGTTCGGCGCGGACAGCGCGAACAGCGTGAGGCTGGAGCGGAGCTTGAGGTCGTCGGGCTCGCCCATGATCTCGGTCGCCGTGACGCCGTCATGCCGGTTCAGCGCTGCGACGCAGGCCCGGTATCGCGGCCCGAGGACCGGGTGGGCCAGGTAGGCGGCCGCTTCCGGCAGGCCCGAGATCGCATACTTCTGCGCCATGTGGCTCGCCCCAAGCCCGGCGAGCTGCGGGAAGACGAACCACATCCAGTGCGTCCGCTTGCGACCGGCGCGAAGCTCGGCGAGCGCACGCTCGTATACGCCGTCGGCGTCCTGCGCCGCCACGAACCGATCCAGGCCGAACGGGTCGCTCATGGCGCCATCCTGCACGTGACAAGCGCCGTCGTCTCGTCTTTGCTGGCCCCGCCGCCGATTTGCGGCCCGGCGCCCGTTTGGGACGGCGCCCGGGGGAGAAGAAAAACCTTGCCTGTCCTGGCGGGACAGGCAGGAAACAGACCGAATTTTCGAAGG
>NZ_JAEUMN010000170.1 GCF_016793225.1 Phenylobacterium sp. | reverse complement strand
GGACCTGCGCCTGCAGCGCCTTCTGGTCGTCGGAAAAGTCGAGGTTCATGGCGAGCTCCGTCGTCTGCCCGCTACCTGCCCCCGCTCACCCGACGGCAGGAAAGACCCCTCTGCCCCCCTCGCTTCGCGAGCTTCGGGGGGCCACCCTCCCCTTGCAGGAGAGGACCAGCCTCCCGGCGCCCACCCCAACCCCTGTCATCCCGGTTTCCGCGAAGCGGAAGACCGGGACCCATAGACTCCGTCTCTCCGGATGAAGCGCAGCGGCGCCGCCCGCGGGCCGTCCCCACATCTGGCGCGTATGGGTCCCGGTCTTCGCCTGCGGCGAAACCGGGATGACAGCCGTGGGGGTGCGGCGATCGATGCTCCCCCTCTGGGGGAGCTCGCGAAGCGAGAGGGGGTCTTGCCGCCGCGCCAGCAACCCCTCCACCCTGCTGCGCTCCCGTCACCCACCCAACCCCTGTCATCCCGGTTTCCGCGCAAGCGGAACACCGGGACCCATAGACGCCGCCTCTCCGGATGAGGCGCAGCGGCGCCGCCCGCGGCCCACCCCACACATCGGGCGCGTATGGGTCCCGATCTTCGCCTCCGGCGAAACCGGGATGACAGCCGTGGGGGCGCGGGAGAACGCAGAGATCTCCGCGACCTCTGCGGTCAAGTCGGGCCTCGCGCCCTACCTCAGCTCCAGGATCTCGATCCGGCGGAACTCCACGGGCGAGCCTTCGCTCTGGAGCGCGATGTAGCCGCCGTTCACGGCCAGCGCGCCGCCGGCCGCCGCGATCAGCGGGGTCGCGGTCCGGTCGGTCGGATCGTACTGGGGCGCGTCGTAGGCGATGACGTCCTGGCCGTTGATGCGGTGGACCACGCGGCCCGACGGCGAGACCTCCGCCTCGACCTTCACCCACTCGCCGAAGGGCGCGGCCGGCGCGCTGGCGGCGTTGCAGTGCTGGGTGACCAGCTTTCCGGCCATCTCCACGTTCAGCCCCGGCGTGCAGAGGTTGCCCGTGGTCCGCGTCTGACCCGGCACGACGCCCAGGTACTGCACCTCCAGCGACACCGGGAACGGCTGGCCGATCGCCATCGTCGAAGGCGCCTGCGCGTGGATCATCACGCCCGAGTTGCCCTTGGCCCAGTCGGCCGTGTCGGCCGGCCAGGTCCCGACGAAGCGGTACTCCATGCGAAGGCGGTAGGCCCGGTACGGCGTCTTCCAGAACAGGTGCCCGAAGCGGTTCCGGAACGCGCCGCCGTACTGGTCGTAGCTGACGACGATCCTGCCGTCCTCGACCCGGAACGTCCGCAAGGGGTCCTCGCCGGCCGGCAGCCCCAGGATCTTGGGCGTCCAGCCCTTCAGCGACTTGCCGTCGAAGAGCCGGGTCCAGCGCTCCGCCGCGGCCGCGGGCGCGGCGGCCGCGAGAACGATCAGCCCGGCGGCCAGGGCGCGCATCAGACGATCGTGCCCCCGGTCTTG